>JALVVO010000269.1 GCA_027023345.1 Thermaceae bacterium | reverse complement strand
GGGCTCGAGCTCGTCCGCCGGGTCGGCGCCGAGCTCGCCTTCGGCCGGCCCGTGGACGTCGAGGACTGGGACCACGCCCTCGCCCACCGGGGGGCGCGGGTCCTCGAGTACGTCCTGCCCCAGGGCTTCGCCGGAGGCCCGGTGGGGGAGCTGGACCTGCCCCCCGAGCTCCTGCCGCTTTTGCGGCGGAGGGGGGAGGGGCTCGAGGTGGTCCACGCCGCCCAGACCTGGGCCCCGGGCGAGCGGGTCTACTTCGCGAGCCGCCTCGCCGAGGACGAGACCCGCGCCCTCCTCGACCGCTTGCTCGCGCCAGGCGGGTAGGCTAGATTGGGCGTGGCCTGGGCCCTTAGCTCAATGGTTAGAGCAGCCGGCTCATAACCGGTTGGTTGCAGGTTCGAGTCCTGCAGGGCCCACCACTTTGCCAAAGGACCGTCGGCCTTCCTATACTTTAGGGGGCCGCGGGCCGGCGTAGCTCAGCGGTAGAGCAACCGCCTCGTAAGCGGTAGGTCGCCGGTTCGAATCCGGCCGCCGGCTCCAGAGCAGGACGTAAAGCTTCCGCCCCCTATAGTGGGGGCGGAAAAGCTTTTGACACCTTATTGACACCTAGAGCTTACTGCCGGACCCGGGTTACGTCCTCGGCGCCCCGGTGGATACGCCGGAGGCCCTTCTTTCCGCGGTTCAGGGTGACCCAGCCGCGGCCATACCACCAGGCATAGGCGTGGAGATCGGTGTAGGTGAGCCTGGCACCACGCGCCTCGCCAGCTACGTGGGCCGCCCCTCGCTTGGCGGCCGGGGTGATCGCAGCCCCGACCCCCGGAATGCCCTCCGGGGCCGGCTGGGTGAATGGGCGGGTGCGGACGGTGGGCGCCATGCGTCACCAGGTGATGTAGGTCCACGGATCGAAGAGAATCTTGTGGAGGTTGTCCTTGGTAAGTGGATTATCCAGGGCCAGGGCCACGAATACCTTGTAGTAGTCACTTCCGTAGGAGTACTCATACGCAGCCCAGCCCCAGCCGTAGTTATCGCCGTTGAACGTGTCGGTATCCACCATTAGGCTGCTCGAGAGTGTGCGCTGGCGAGAACCTGAAGAGTATTCGGCTACGAGGACGTTGTTGCCGTAGAGAAAATCGTTGCCGGGGTAATACACATTGTCCCCAGGCGTCACCGCTGAGGTCAGCCGCGAGAAGTAAAAACCGTAAGGATTGCTACTGCTGGAACCCTCACCTTTAACCAGGAGATCTGCGATTACCAAATCCCCATAGTAGTTATTTATCGCATAAACCCATCCCGTCCAAAACACCTTCCCAGTAAGCGTTCCGATGTTCTGTATATTGAGCGAAAATGAACCTGGGGACGCGCCGGTAGGAGCCATATCGAGCGCGTAGGTGTAAATCAATCGCAGGCGTTGATCAGATGCCAGCGTGAGTGTGATGGGTGTACCGTTGCCGTCACGGAAAAGTTCCCTGGTGAAAAGCTGGCCCGTGGAAGCTGGAGCCCAACCCCATTCGGTGAGGTTTTGCCCTCCCACTTCTGCTTCCGTGAACTCGCGCACGCGCGTGAGCTCGTAACGCCCGGTGGACGGATGGGCCGTTTGATCAGATTCTCCCGAAGGAATGTTCCTGGTCCTAGCCACCTCCGCCTCTAGGGCCGCGTCCCCTGCGCTTGGGGCGGTGCTGCCGGTTCCTACAGCCGCGTATTGAGCCAAGCCGGTAAACCCGTAAGTAGGTGGCAGGTCGTAACCCCCGTCGAGGATTAGATTGTGTTGCTCGCCCACGTGCTCTGGGGTCCAGATACGCCCCCGCCCGAGTCCACCCGGGCCCGAGCGCAGGCGCTCGCGGTAGCGCCCGACCTCGTAGCGCATGTGCTGAGGCTGAAGCCGAACGCCGAACCTGGGCGGCGGGGCTCGGCGCTCACGGATGACCATGCGGGGGATGATGAGCCGACTTCTGGGAATGATGATTTTAGGCTGCGACATAGCTACCTCCTGTTGGAGCCGACACCTGGGCGGTGCCGAGAGCGTCCACGCCGTACGGCGATTGGGTGAGGTCCACAACGACCACCACGAGGGTGTAGATCCCGGTGGAAGGCGCCGCAACCTGAGCCGCGGCAAGGGTCTCCGCGCCAAGGTCCCGAGCGACCACCACCGGGTGATAGTCGCCGGAAGCCGGGGCAGACACCTGGGCAGTGCCCAGGCTCTCGACGCCGAGGTTCTCGATCACAACGAGCGGCAAATAGAGGCCGGAAGCAGGTGCGGAGACCTGAGCGGTGCCGAGGCTCTCGCCCCCCAGGTCCTGCACCACCACCACGGGCCAGTAGACGCCCGACGTCGGCGCGGCGACCTGGGCCACGCCAAGCACCTCCTCGGCGCGGACCGGGTAGATGTCCGAGCGCAGTACCAGCCCGGTGCCGTCGGGGTCGCTCGCGAACGACCCCAGCAGCTCGAACTGGTAGGGCAGCACCACGCCTTGATCGAGCATCGCCTCCTCGGCGAAGGTCTCGACCGTGTGGGCGTTGGCATAGAGCTCCCGTTGGACCCGCATGACCAGGCTCTTCCGATCCGGGGTGAGGTGGAAGAGGAGCACGTCGGAGTCGGGGACGTGGTAGCCCACGGTCGCGTCCATGACCAGGACCGGGTCCACCCCGGGCCAGGGCCCGCGCATCACGTACTCGCCGCGCACCGGGTCCCACTGGCGCACCCAGACCTCGCCCTCGCGTTCGTAGGCCACCACGTGCCTGGCGGCCTGATCGAAAGCGAGGGATAGATGCCTCACCTCGCGCACCGGGTGCACGAGGTCGGGTACCGGGGTCTCGACCCACTCGGCGGCCGACGGGTCCCCGCCGATGGCCCAGGGGGCGCCGCCGGCCTGGGCTTGGAAGAGCCGGAGGCGTCGTTCCCGCAGGTCCAAGAGCGCGAGCCAGGCGTAGCCGAAGAGCTCTTCGAAGGTGCCTCCGCCGGTGCTCGCGATGACGCGCGGACCCCGCGCGAGGCTTATCTCGGCGAAGTAGCCCTTGCCCCTTCGGCTCATCCGCGGCTCGAACTTCACGGCACGGGCACCTCCCGGCGGTAGCGCGGGTTCTCGAAGGCTTTCCCCGCGGCTTCGGCGAGCTTGAGCGCAAGCCAAAAGGCCCCGGCGGCGAAGCCGAGGTAGAAGAGCCAACCGTACTCGCGCCGCTTCACGGGACCCCCTTCACTGCGCGAGCACCTGGACGCTCACCGGCCCCTCGCCGGCGTCCCGGATCTCCAGAGCGTCGTAGAACCAGGAAGGACTCAGCGTGGTGCCGCTTGGCAGGAGGTACTCCACCCGCTCCTCGCTGGCACCGTCGGAGCGAATGAAGACCAGCAGGGCCTTGGTGTCCCCGTAGTTCATGATCTCGCCGCGCGTGGCCGGCTTGCCCAGGGCGGCCGCGACGTTGAGCCGGAGGTCCGAGACCCCCTCGGCGCGGTGCACGTAAGGAAGCCGACGGGGGTCGTGGGGCGGGACGTCCTTGACCGGCAGACCGTGTTCGTAGCCGAGCATCCGCTCCAGCGCCGCAAGGGCATCGGTGAGTCGGTTAAGCTTGCCCTCGAGCCAGGCCAGGATGCGTTTGACCTCCGGCGAGGAAAGCAGGTCGCTCAGCGCACCCTTCAAGTTGATACCCAGCACGGCTCACCTCGCCCAGAGCCCGGGGCAGGCGCCGGTGGCGCACTCCCCGGGCTGCTCGATCGCACCGAGCGGCATGACCCCGCCCTCCGCTTCCTCCCTCTTGAGGTAAGCCAGGGCGAGGGCGATCCCACTGCCGACCACCGCGTAGGCGGCGACGGCGCCGAGCGTCCACCAAAAACCCCGCTTGAACTCGCGCTTCGGGCGGAAGGGGTAGCCCCCTCGGTTAGCGGGCATCGCGCCCCACCCCCTTAGCGCTCGGCTCGGGCGTAAGCTCGGCTTTTTGCTCGTACTGGGGCCGGATCCGGGCGAGGGCGGCCTCGATCATCTTGACCGCCACGTCTCGCTTAAGCCCGGGGGCCAGCTCGTTCAAAATCTTCAACGCCTCTTCTAACTTTCTCCGCGCACGCTCGTCCGGCGGCAAGTCCACCGCCCGCCGGTAACGCTCCTCCACGGCGAGCACGGCCTGTTCGGCTGCCTTGGGGACGTGTTCGGTCAGCCACTTCTGGTACTGGCCCCCGAGCAAGCGGAGGATCTGCGCGAGCACCGGCCCCACGCCGGGAATCGCGCTCACCACCCCAGCGAGAAAGTTGACCACCAGCATGATCACGCCGACCGCGAGCGCGGCCTGAATCAGCCAGACGAGCCAGAGGTTTCCGGGCGGAATCAGGTCCTTAAGAAAGTCCACGACTCACCTCCAAACCCGGCCACCGCCCGCCGATAGGCCTCGGTCACCGGGCGCTGGGTGTGCCAGCGCCAGAGCAAGAAGCCCGCGAGCGCGAGGGTGGCCGGCAAAAGGTAGCGCCTCATCAGATCCCAATCCCTTCGCAGCGCGGATCGTCCGGGTGCTCGAAGCAGTAGAACGGGTCGGTCGGGTACTCGGGGGGCGCTGGGGGCGAGGGCGGCTCACTCGGCGGCGGGAGCGCTCCCCGAGCCCTTGGCTTTTGGGCCATCACCCAGTTCGCCACCACGTAGGCGCCGGCAGCGAACAAGGCCAGCTTGATGAGCTTAGTAGCCACGTGGAACCTCCTTTCTGAGCTCGATTCCCTTGCGCCGAAGCACGCCGGCGAAGGTCTCCAGGGCATCGGTGTTCCGGCGGATCAGGTACTTGGTCTCGGCGACGTGGCGCTGGATCTCGCGGAGCGTCTTCACGGCCTCTCGCTCGCGCCAGATCACCAGCAGGGTCAGCACCAGAAAGCTCGCTTTGCCGATGTCGAGAGTTGCAAGGAGTTGGAAGAAGTCATGCACTAGCAGAACACCCCCTGGGCCTCGAGATCGCGGATCTTCTTTTCGAGCTCGGCGACCTTCGCGCCGGCGCGCTCGTAATCGGCCTTGGCCCGCGCGTACTTATCGCGCAGAGCCGGAAGCGCGGCCCGGGCGTCCTCCACCTGTTGCTTGAGGGCCCGAATCTGCTCGGCGACCTTCAAGTACGAGCCGTCGTACCAGTAAGCGCCGCTCCTTGGCGGGTTTGGAATGCTCGGCTTACCGGGATCGCCCGCGATGCCCTTCACGTACTCCACGCAGCTCGTCTTCAGGGCCCTGGACCGGGTCTTCGAGAACTCGGTCCACCCGTTGGTGCCGAAGAGCCCTTCGAAGCGATAGCGCCAGGTCGCGTTCCAAGCGAACTCGTCGCAGACTTGTTCCGCTTCGCGCAGGGCCTCCAGCATGCGCGACTTGGCGCTGTCCTGCCGAGTTTTGTGGAGCCGGAGGTCCTGCCGGTACGCGGTGAGCAGCTGACAGAAGGTGGCGTTCGCTCGCTCCTGGGCGTCGGGCTCCTGGGTGTGGGTGGGAATCACGCCGGGATCATGGCGGGGCAGGACTCCAGGGGTCCCGGGAGCCGCCCCCAGGGGTTTAAGCGCCTTGATCTCGGGCACGCCCTGAAGAAGGCCGTAGCCGAGGAACGCGGTCCCGGCCCCTGCCCCGATCAGCATCCAGGTCTTCATGCCTCCTCCTTCGCGGCAAGGTAGAGCGCGAACGCTAAGAGGCCCGCTCCGGCCAGGGCGACGATCGTTCCCCGCGTGCTAGCGAGCGCCTGGTAGTTGTAGAAGATCCGGGCGCGCTGGACGTCGCCTTCCTCCCAGGCGACGTCGCGCCCGAACCAAGCCCGGATCTCGTTGATGCGCTCCTGGCTGAGCCAGCCTTCGACGAGGGCGTCGTACCAGGCTCGAGCTACCTCCGTGCGCTCGCGGGCAATCCTCTCAGCGGCAGAGGCCTGGCGGTCCACGCCGAGGTAGTTCAGCGCTCCGCCAACGAGCCCCACGATCGCCGAGAGGATCTCCACGCCGCCCCCTTAATCCTCGAGGAGCTTCAAGAGGAGCACCGCCCCCACGGCGGCGCCCACCCCCCAGACCCAGGGCGGGGGGTCCTCGTAC
>JALVVO010000268.1 GCA_027023345.1 Thermaceae bacterium | reverse complement strand
GTGCTGGCCGAGGTCGCGCGGGTCTGGCCGATCGTCGTCCTGGCCACCCCGATGAACGCGCTGGTCTTCGTCTGGGACGGGGTCTTCATGGCCGCCGAGCGGTTCCGCTTCTTGGCCGGGGCGATGATGCTCGCCGCCGCCGTCGGCGTCCTCCTCTTCCTCGCCGCCCTCGCCTTCGGCCTCGGGCTCGCCGGCGTCTGGTGGGGGATGGCGGCCACCAACCTGGTACGGGCGCTGACCCTGGCCTGGGGCTACTACCGGGCCCGGCTGGTACCCTAGAACCCTTTTGGGGTCGGGCGCGCATGCCATAATGGAAACGGCAATGACCTGCGAACGACCCGAAGTCACCGAACGCATCACCGCCCACGGCCTCCGGGCGACCCCGGCCCGGTGCCGGATCGTCGCGCTGCTCCTCGACACCCACGAGCACTTCACGCCGGAGGAGATGCTCGAGGAGCTAAGGCGCCGGGGCGAGCCGATGAGCATCGCCACCCTCTACCAGAACCTGGCCAAGCTCTCCGAGGCCGGGGTGATCGGCCGCTTCGTCGGGCCCGACGGGGTGAGCCGCTACGACGCGGTCACCGACCCCCACCACCACCTGGTCTGCGAGGTCTGCGGCCGGATGGTGGACGTGCGGGCGGCGGGCCCCCTGGAGGCGATCCGGCCCGAGGCCATCTTCGAGGAGGACGCCCCCGAGCTCGCCCGCTGGCGCGTCAAGGCGAAGAAGGTCGAGTTCACCGGGGTCTGCCCCGCCTGCCAGGCCCGCCTCGAGCGCGCCTCGGCCTAGGGGGCCATGAAGCGGCTCCTGGAGCAGTTCCTGGAGAGCGAGGCGAAGGGCGGCGTCCTGCTCTTTTTCGCCGCCCTTTTCGCCTTCGCCCTCGCCAACTCGCCCGCCGCCGGCGCTTACTTCGCCCTCCGCGAGGTGCCGGTGGCGGTCCGCTTCGGCGGCTTCCACCTGGAAAAGGACCTCCTCCACTTCGTCAACGACTTCCTGATGGCGATCTTCTTCTTGCTGGTGGGGCTCGAGCTCAAGCGCGAGCTCACCACCGGCGAGCTCCGGGAGCCGCGCCGCGCCGCCCTGGCCATCGCCGCCGCCCTCGGGGGGATGGCCGTCCCGGCGCTCCTCTACACCGCTCTGAACGCCGGGGGGCCGGGCGCCGCCGGCTGGGGCGTGCCCATGGCCACCGACATCGCCTTCGCCCTCGGCGTGCTCGCGCTCCTCGGAAAGCGGGTTCCCCTCAGCCTCAAGGTCTTCCTCACCGCCCTCGCGATCGTGGACGACCTGGGGGCGGTGCTGGTCATCGCCCTCTTCTACACCGCGAAGCTCAGCGTCCCCGCGCTTTTGAAGGCGGGGCTCGTCTACCTCGGCCTCCTGGGGCTTGGCCGGCTCGGGGTCCGGAACCTCGCCCCCTACCTGCTGCTTGGGCTCGTGCTCTGGTTCTTCGTCCTCAAGTCGGGGATCCACGCCACCGTCGCCGGGGTCCTCCTCGCCTTCGCCATCCCCCTGGCGACGGGCCGGAAGGCGCTCGCGGTCGCATCCGGGCCCGAGGCCGACCCCGAGGAAGCCGAGGCCCGGCTGGAGGCGATCGAGGCCGAGGCCGCCCGCGCCCAGTCCCCCCTGCACCGGCTCGAGCACCTCCTCCACCCCTGGGTGGCCTACGGCATCCTCCCGGTCTTCGCCTTCATGAACGCCGGGGTCGCGCTCGGCGGCCTGGCGATCGGCCCCGTTGCCCTCGGTGCCTTTCTAGGGCTGCTCCTTGGCAAGCCCCTCGGAATCCTCGCCTTCGCCTACCTGGCGGTGCGGGCAGGGCTCGCTCGGCTCCCCGACGGGGTCGGCTGGGGCGCGATCCTCGGGGTCGGTACGGTGGCGGGAATCGGCTTCACCATGGCCCTCTTCATCGCCGGGCTCGCGTTTTCCGGCGAGCTCCTCGACCAGGCCAAGGTCGGCGTCCTCTCGGCCTCGGTGGTGGCCGCCGTCCTCGGGTCCCTCCTCCTGCTCGCGCTCCGTCCCGCCCGGCAAATGTGACCCCGGCGACTTGCGCGCGTCCGGCGGCGGGGTATCCTTTCCTTGCGTATCCATAATGGATATGCGTATGGGAGGGAGAACGATGGCCGACGGCAAGTGCCCCTATAGCGCCCTCGCCTTCGAGCACCCGACGCTCGGGGGTAGCCCGATCCGGAAGTGGTGGCCGGAGAAGCCCAACCTCAAGGTCCTCCACCAGAACCCCGCCGAGCTCCGCCCCACCGGAGCCGACTTCAACTACAAGGAGGCCTTCGAGTCGCTGGATTACTGGGCCCTGAAGGAGGACCTCAAGCGCCTCATGGTCGAGGCCCGGGAGTGGTGGCCGCCGGACTGGGGTCACTACGGCCCGCTTCTCATCCGCATGGCCTGGCACGCCGCCGGCACCTACCGGGTCTTCGACGGTCGGGGCGGTTCCTCGGGCGGGCTCCAGCGCTTCGCCCCCGAGAACAGCTGGCCGGACAACGTCAACCTCGACCGGGCCCGGCGCCTGCTCTGGCTGGTCAAGAAGAAGTACGGCGCCAAGATCTCCTGGGCCGACCTCTTGATCCTCGCCGGGAACGTGGCGCTCGAGTCCATGGGCTTCAAGACCTTCGGCTTTGGCGGCGGCCGGGTGGACGCCTGGGAACCCGACGAGAGCGTCTACTGGGGGCCCGAGTCCGAGTGGCTCGCCGACGAACGGCACCCCGGCGGCGAGCTCGAAAAGCCCCTCGCCGCCGACCACATGGGGCTGATCTACGTCAACCCCGAGGGCCCCGGGGGCGTGCCCAACGCGGTGGAGGCCGCGAAGCACATTCGCGAGAGCTTCAAGCGCATGGGGATGAACGACGAGGAGACCGTCGCCCTGATCGCCGGCGGCCACACCTTCGGCAAGGCCCACGGCGCCGCCAGCCCCGACCACCTCGGCCCCGAGCCCGAGGCCGCGCCCGTCGAACAGCAGGGCCTCGGGTGGAAGAACCGCTACGGCACCGGCAAGGGCGCGGACACCATCACCAGCGGGATCGAGGGGGCCTGGACCCCGAACCCCACCCGCTGGGACATGGACTTTTTGCGCTTACTCTTCAAGTACGACTGGAACCTGGTCAAGGGTCCGGGCGGCGCCTGGCAGTGGGAGCCGGTGAACCCCGACCCCGAGGACCTCGTCCCCGACGCGCACATCCCCGGCAAAAAGAACAAGCCGATGATGCTCACCACCGACCTGGCGCTCCGCTACGATCCGGAGTACGCCAAGATCGCCCGGCGCTTCCTCGAGGACCCCGAGTACTTCGCCGACGCCTTCGCCCGCGCCTGGTTCAAGCTCACCCACCGCGACATGGGGCCGAAGGCCCGGTACCTGGGCCCCGAGGTCCCCGAGGAGGACCTGATCTGGCAGGACCCCCTCCCGCCCCGCGACTTCGAGCCCATCGACGAGGGCGACGCCGAGCGGCTGAAGGGCGAGATCCTCGCCTCCGGGCTCACCGTCCCCGAGCTCGTCTACGTCGCCTGGTCGGCGGCGAGCACCTTCCGGGCTTCGGACAAGCGCGGCGGGGCGAACGGCGCCCGGATCCGCCTCGAGCCCCAGCGAGGCTGGGAGGTGAACCAGCCGCCCCTGCTCGAGCGGGTGATGGGGGTGCTCGAGGCCATTCAAGAGCGGTTCAACGCTGAGCAGACCGGAGGAAAGCGGGTCTCCCTAGCCGACCTCATCGTCCTGGGAGGCAACGCTGCCGTCGAGGAAGCGGCCCGGCGGGCCGGCCACGACGTCCGGGTTCCCTTCACCCCCGGACGGGTGGACGCCAGTCAGGCGCAGACCGACGTCGAGTCGTTTAGCTACCTGGAACCGGTCGCCGACGGCTTCCGGAACTACCTCCGGGAGGGCTGCACCTTCCGACCCGAGCTCGCGCTCCTCGACCGGGCCCAGCTCCTCACCCTCACCGTCCCCGAGATGACCGTGCTCCTGGGCGGGCTTCGCGTACTCGGCGCCAACTACGGCGGCAGCAAGCACGGGGTCTTCACCGACCGGGTGGGCACGCTTACCCAGGACTTCTTCGTGAACCTCCTCGACCTAGACACCGAGTGGCGCCCCCTGGACGACGCCGGGTACCTTTTCGAAGGTATCGACCGCAAGACCGGGAAGCGCCGCTGGACCGCGACCCGCGTGGACCTCTTCTTCGGCCACAACCCCGAGCTCCGGGCCCAGGCGGAGCACTACGCCGCCGACGACGCCGGCGCCGCGTTCGTGCGCGACTTCGTCAAGGCCTGGACCAAGGTGATGGAGCTCGACCGCTTCGACGTGCGCTGGTGGTGACCCCTGGGCGGGGGCCTCGAACCCCCGCCCTTCTTCGCTACCCTTAGGGCGATGGCGGTTTTCCTGGAGGTCGCCCTGCTCACCGAGGCCGCCGCCCTTCTCGCCGCATTCGACACGCCCCGCTTCGGCACCCGGGCGGCCTTCGCGGTCGGGTTCAACCTGCTCTTTTTGATCGCCCTGCTCTACGCCCTCACCGCCCCCGCCTCCACCCCCCGAACTGCGCTCGGGCTCTTGATGCTGGCGATCTACCTGCTGCACATGGACACCTTGCTCCTTTTCTTCAGCCAGCGCACCGCCACGCCCAAGCTCGACGCCCGGCTCTCCCCCGCCGAGCGGTGGCTTCTGCCCTTCCTCATGGTCAACCTGGTGGGGTTCGGGTACGGCCTGCCCTTCTACTTCGCGTTCCGGAACCCCGCCCCCTTGGGCCTCGCCGACGCCGCGGCGA
Organism: Thermaceae bacterium; assembly: GCA_027023345.1. GTDB lineage: Bacteria > Deinococcota > Deinococci > Deinococcales > Marinithermaceae > WFXV01. The sequence goes on along the minus strand of JALVVO010000268.1, from coordinate 1,276 downwards.
TTCTGGTCTACCTGGTGGGCACCTTCTTCCACGCCGGCGGCGATTTTCAAAAGCTACGCTTCAAGGCCCGCCCTGAAAACCGCGGCCGGCTCCTGACCCACGGCCTCTGGGGGCTCTGCCGGCACCCCAACTACTTCGGCGACTTCCTCATCTACCTGGCCTTCGCCCTCCTCGCCCAGAACCCCTGGGCCTTTGTCGCCCCCCTCCTCAACTTCCTTCAATACCGCTTCGACGCGATCCCCAGGAACGAGGCCTGGGCCCGCGAGCGCTACGGCGCGGCCTGGAACGCTTACGCCCGCCGGGTCAAGATGTTCGTCCCCTTCCTCTACTAAACTGGCCCCATGCCCTGGGTGACGGTGGTCGGAAGCCTGAACATGGACCTGGTGGTCCCGGTCCCGCGCCACCCCCGGCCCGGCGAGACCGTCCTCGGCGGCGACCTAAGGCGCGTCCCCGGCGGAAAGGGGGCGAACCAGGCGGTGGCCGCCGCCCGGATGGGCGCCCGGGTGCGGATGGTGGGCCGGGTGGGGGAGGACGCCTTCGGACGCGCCCTGTTCGAAGCACTCGCCCGCGAGGGGGTGGACGCTTCCGGCGTCCTCGCCCTAGCGGACGCCCCCACCGGCGTGGCCCTGATCGCGGTGAGTGAATCGGGCGAGAACGCGATCGTGGTGAGCCCGGGGGCGAACGCGCGGCTCGGGCCCGAGGACCTGAACCCTAAGGACCTCGGGGACGCGGCGGTCCTGCTGCTGCAGCTTGAAGTCCCCCCCGAGACCGTGGCCGCGGCCGCCCGGCTCGGAAGGCAAGCGGGGGCCCGGGTGGTGTTGAACGCGGCCCCGGCCGGGCCCCTTCCTGACGCGCTCCTTGCCAACCTCGACGTACTGGTGGTGAACGCCCACGAGGCGGCGACGCTCCTAAAGGCCGAGCCGCCCGAGGACCCAAAAAGCGCGCTCTCGGCCGCGAGAGCGCTCGCCCAAAAGGTCCCGGTGGTCGTCGTCACCCTGGGCGAACGGGGGCTCGTCTACGCGGGGGCCGAGGGCGAGGGGCACCTCCCAGCCTTCCCGGTCCGGCCGGTGGATACCACCGCCGCCGGCGACGCTTTCACCGGCGCCCTGGCCGCCGGGCTCGCGGAGGGGATGGGGCTAAAGCCCGCCCTCCGCCTCGGCGCCGCCGCCGGCGCCCTCGCCGCCACCCGCCCCGGTGCCCAGCCCTCGCTCCCGCCGCGGGAGGAGGCGGAGGCGCTCCTGGAAGGGCCAGGGCCCGACTGACAAAGCGCGACCAG
>JALVVO010000267.1 GCA_027023345.1 Thermaceae bacterium | reverse complement strand
TCTTCTACCAGCGCCTGCTCGAGCTCGAGCAGCGCCGACATGCGTTCCTTGAGCTCGTACTGGCGGAGCATCAGGCCCAGGACCCGGGCCACTACCGCGAGGAGCCGCCGCTCGTCCTCGAACCAAAGCCGGGGGCTCGCGGAACGCAGGGCGAGCACCACCCGAGCGCGGTGCTCCCCCAGCACCGGGTGCAGGGCGAGCCCCCGCACCCCCCGATCGGCGAGTCCGTCCCCCGTCTCGGGCTCCCGGGCGTAATCCACCACGAAGCGCGGCCGGCGTTCCCGGTAGACCCGCCAGAGCAGCCCCTTTCCCGGCGGGAGCCCCTCGGCGTGGAGGCGCTCCTCCCCGGGCAGATGCCGGCCGTGGAAGGTCACCGGGTAAAACCGCCCCATCTGCCAGCGCCAAAGCCCCGCCCCCTCGACCTCGAAGAAGCGGATCAGGAGGACCAGGGCCTTTTTCGCCGCCTCCTCCAGCGTGTCGGCCGAGGCCACCGCCCGGGTCAGTTCGGCGACGAGCTGGTTCTCGGTGTGCCCCGCGAGCAGGTCCAGGTAGTGCCCGACGGCGTCGGCGAAACGGGCCAGGGTCTCGACCTCCTCGGGGTAAAAGGGGGTCTTCCGCCCCAGGTCGAGGATCGCCACCACCTCGCCGCGCACCTTGATCGGCAGCGAGAGCTCGCTGGTCTGCTCCACCCCCGGGTTCACGTAGTCGGGGTCGGCGGCGACGTCCTCCACGTGGACCGGCCGGCCCTCCCGGTAGGCGCAGCCGATCACGCTCCGCTCGCCGAGCTCGCCCACGTCGGGAAGGCCCACCGACGCCACCGGGCGAAAGCCCGGGTTCGCCGGCACCCAGACCGATACGTTGGCGTCCACGTACTCGGCGAGCAGCTCGGGGAGGGCGGCGAGCACCGCGTCCTTGTCGGTCTGCTTCACCACCTCGTCGAGGGCCCGGTTGAAAAGCGCGAGGCTCCGGCGGAGCCGCCGCTCGCGGCGGACCAACCGCCGGATGAGCGCCCGAAGCGCCGCCCCCGAGACCACCGCGAACGCGAGCGCGAGGAAGAGCATCCCCAAGCCGGCCGGGCTCGTCCCCACGAAGAGCCCCACTAGAAGGGCAAAGGTCGCCGCCATCGCCCCCCAAAAGGGGCCGTAGCCCACGGCGGCGCTTCCCACCGGGATCACCGCCAGCACCCCCCAGCCCGGGACGCCGGAAAAGGCCAGCGCCAGGGCCAAAACCCCCGCACCAAGCCCCGCGCCCCAGGTTAGGAGGAACGCCGGTTTATGCATTACAAGCTCAAGTATACTCGTTCGCAGTCCGGCAACTCTTGGCCCGACAGTGCTGGGCGTCCGCTCACCGTATCGGCGCGTCCAGGCCCCAGGGGATGACGCCGAGTCCGAAGTGGGCGTCGAGGCGGGCGCCGTCGCCCCGGCGCCAGCTCCCGTCGGCGAGGCGCAGCCAGACCCTGGGCTCGCCCATGAGCCCCCGGACCCAGGCCCTGTAAGCCTCGAACATTAACCCGAACTCTACCCGAAGCGCCCGGTGATGTAAGCCTCCGTTCGGGGATCTTTGGGGTTGGTGAAGATCTTCTCGGTGCGGTCGAACTCGACGAGCTCCCCGTCCAAGAAGAAGGCGGTGTAGTCGGAGACCCGGGCGGCCTGCTGCATGTTGTGGGTGACGATGACGATGGTGACCTCGTCCTTGAGGGTGGCGAGCAGGTCTTCGATGGCCTGGGTCGAGATCGGGTCGAGCGCGCTGGTGGGCTCGTCCATCAGGAGGACCTCGGGCTCCACCGCCAGCGCCCGGGCGATCGAGAGGCGCTGCTGCTGCCCCCCGGAGAGCCCCACCGCCGGCTGGTGCAGCCGGTCCTTGACCTCGTCCCAAAGCGCCGCCATCCTAAGCGCCCGCTCCGCCGCCTCCATAAGGCGCTTTCGGTCCCGAACCCCCACCAGCCGGAGGCCCGCCACGACGTTCTCGAAGATGCTCATGGTGGGAAAGGGGGTGGGCCGCTGAAAGACCATCCCCACCCGGCGGCGCACCACCACCGGGTCCACCTCGGGGGCGTAGACGTCCTCGCCGTCGAGGAGGACCCGTCCCTCGACGCGGACGATCGGGTTCAGGTCGTGCATCCGGTTCAGGGCCCGGAGGAAGGTCGTCTTCCCGCACCCCGAGGGCCCGATCAGGGCGGTGATCTTCCGGTCGTGGACCGGCAGGCTCACGCCCCGTACCCCGTGGTGCTTGCCGTAGTAGACGCTGAGACGCTGGGTTTCCATGCGATAGCGGCCTTCCATCTCGCTCCCCCTAGCTTCGCGTGGCCCGGCGGGCCAGGTAGTTGGCGACCATGATCGCGGCCGCGAGCAAGAGCGCCGCCCCCCAGGCCTGGCGGTGCCAGTCCTCGTAGGGGCTGATGGCGTAGACGTAGAGCTTTAAGGGCAGGGTGTCCATGGGCTCCAAGGGGTTCAGGGTCAGGAAGGGGTTGCCGAAGGCGGTGAAGAGCAACGGCGCCGCCTCCCCCGCCCCGCGGGCGAGGGCCAGCATCAGCCCGGTGAGGATCCCGCCGCGGGCGGCGGGCAGGACCAGGCTCAAGATCACCCGCCAGCGGGGCAGGCCTAGGGCGAGCCCAGCCTCGGTGATCTCCCAGGGGATGAGCTTTAGGACCCCCTCGGTCGCCCGGGTGATGATCGGCACCATGATCAGGGCCAGGGCCACCGCACCCGAGAGCCCCGAGAAGTGCCCCATCGGCTTGACCACCAGCACGAAGGCGACGAGCCCCATCAGGATCGCGGGCAGCCCCGCCATCACGTCGGAGACGAGGTGCAGGAAGGGGTTCAAGGGGTGGTCGGGGTACTCGGCGAGGAGGACCCCGGCGGCGACGCCGAAGACCGCCGCCAGCGCTAGGGCGATCAGGTCCACCACCAGGCTGCCCACGATGGCGGGGAGCATCCCCCCGCCCCCCTCCCCCGGCGGCGCCGGCGGACGGGTGAAGAAGGCGAGGTCGAGGGCCCCGATCCCCTGGACGAAGACGTAGTAAAGGATGAAGAAAAGCGGCAGGAGCACCGCCAGGGTGCCGAGGTAGACGAGGCCCTGCATGACCCGGTCGCGGAGGTAGCGGCGGCGGAGGTTCACTTCCGTCCCTCCCCCAGGCTCATGCGGCGGAGCACCCAGGCCGCCACCAGGTTCGTCGCCAGCGCGATGAGGAGGAGCACGAAGCCCACCGCGATCAGGGCCGAGAGGTGCAGGTCGTCCTCGGCCTCGGTGAACTCGTTGGCGATCAGGCTGGCCATGGTGGCGGCGGGCCCGAAGAGGGTGTAGGGCAGGTTAACCGAGTTCCCGATCAGCATGGTGACCGCCATGGTCTCGCCGAGCGCCCGGGCGAGCGCGAGCACCACCCCAGAGAAGATTCCCGCCCGGGCGTAGGGGATCACCACCCGTCGGATCACCTCCCAGCGGGTGGCCCCGAGGGCGTACATCGCCTCCCGCTGGCTCTGGGGCACGAGGGCGAGGGCGTCCCGTGCCAGGGCGCTGGCGTAAGGAACGATCATCAGCGCGAGGACGAGGATGGCCGAAAGCATGCCGATCCCGGTGGGGGGACCCAAAAAGGCGAGAAGGCCGGGGGCGTGGGCCGCCGCCCAGGTAAAGAGGGGAAGCTCGACGCGCTCCCGCACCAGCGGGACCAGGACGAAGATCCCCCAAAGCCCGTAGACCACGCTGGGGAGCGCCGCCAACAGGTCGATGAGGTAGGCGACCGCCCCTTTGAGGGCCCGGGGAGCGAACTCGACCACGAAGAGCGCCGCCGAGAGCGCGGGAAAAAAGGCGAGGAAGAGCGCCGCCGCCGAGGTCAGCAGGGTGCCGAGCAGCGGGGGCCAGGCCCCGAACTCGCCCCGGACCGCGTCCCAGCGGCTCCCGGTGAGGAAGCCGAGGAAACCGAAGGTATGAAGCGCCTCGCGCCCGCCCTGGTAGAGCACCCAGACGATCGCGAGCGCGGCCAGGACCACGCCCAAGGCGAGGCCCACGACCAGGGCAGAAAACAACCGGTCGCCGAGGCGCCGGTAGAGCCAGCCGGGCATCCCGCCGCCCCCGCCCTAGCGAAGGAGGGGCTCGCCCCCGAAGGTGAGGGCGCGGAGGTTTTTCTCGGTCACCCGCACCGCCACCTGGGGGAGCCGGGCGTAGTGAAGCGGCTCGTTGTAGGCCTGGCCGTCGTGGACGATCCACCAAAGCAGCTTGGCCAAAGCCTCCGCCTGCGCCCGGCTCTTAAAGGCGCGGTTTTTCGCCATGTCCTGGTAGACCAAGATCCAGGTGAAGCTCGCGATCGGGTACCCCTCGGGCGCCGGGGTGTCGGTGAGCGAGACCCGGGCGTCCGGGGGAAAGTCCGAAAGGGCCGCCGCCGCCTTGACCGAGGCGAGGCTCGGCAGCACGAACCGGCCGGCCCGGTTCTTGAGCGCGGCGAAGGGGATCTTGTTCTGCAGGGCGTAGACGAGCTCGACGTAGCCGATCGCGCCGGGGGTCTGGCGGACCATCCCGGCCACCCCCTCGTTCCCCTTGCCGCCGAGGCCGGTGGGCCAGGAGACGCTCTTGCCAAAGCCCACCCGCTCGCGCCAGGCCGGCGAGACCTTGGCCAGGTACTCGGTGAAGACGAAGGTGGTGCCGGAGCCGTCGGAGCGGTGGACCACGGTGACGGGAAGCGGGGGCAGGCGCACCCCGGGGTTGAGCTCGGCGATCTTCGGGTCGTTCCAGGTGCGCACCTTGCCCAGGAAGACCTCGGCGAGGAGCTCGCCGGTGAACTTCAGGGGCTCCTGCACGCCCGGGAGGTTGTAGACCACCGCCACCGCCCCGAGCGCGGTGGGGACGTGGACCACCTCGGTCTTAAAGCGCTTTTTAAACTCGGCCACCTTGGCGTCGGAAAGCGGCGCGTCGGAGGCGCCGAAGTGCACGGTTTGGGCGAAGAGCTGGCGGACCCCGCCGCCGGAGCCGATGGACTGGTAGTTGACCCGCACCCCGGTGAGCTTTTGGTAGACCGCGAAGTACTTGGCGTAAAGCGGGTAGGGGAAGGTGGCCCCGGCGCCGGTCAGGGTAAGCGGCGCCGCCAGGGCCAGCCCGAGGGCGAAGAGCGCGGCGATGAAGGGGGCTCGCTTCAAACCAACCACCTCCGGGTTCAGGGTACCCGGGTTTTGTCAGGGGGATGTCAGAAACCAAAGCCCAGGGGGCAGGCGCACCCCGAAGACGTTCGCCTCTCCCCGTCGCTCGGCGTAGGCCTCGCCGCCGAAGCCCCGGGCGACGCGGCGAACGATGGCAAGGCCAAGCCCGGTGCCCCGGGCCTGGGCCGCCGCCGGCCCCCTTGCGCCGGGGGCGAAGAGGCCTTCGTAGTCGGGGAGCGGGGGGCCGGCGTCCAGGACCTCGAGGTAGAGCGCCTCCCCCGCCGGCCGGGCCGCCACCGAGACCGGCGGCCGCCCGTGGAGGAGGGCGTTTTCCACCAGGTTCAAAAGGATCTGGAAGAGGGCGTCGAGGTCCACCCGGAGGCGGACGCCCCCGTCCTCCCAGGCCACCCCGGCGGCGGCGGGGAGCACACGGACCAGGCGTTCGCGGAGCACGGCGAGGGGGTAGGGAGGCACCTCGGGGGCGTAGCCGCCCGACTCCACCAGCCGCCGCATCCGCTCGGCCTCGGCCCGGAGCGTGGCCAGGACCTCGGCTCGCTCCTCGGGGGGCGCGTCCTCGAGGACGCCGAGAAGACCCAGGATGGCGGCGAGCGGGGTACGTAGCTCGTGCAGGAGCTGGGCCCGCTCCTCGGCGTCGTCCGGGGGGAGCTCGAGCAGGTAGAGCCACTCGCCCGCCGCTCGGGCGAAAACCCGCCGGCCGCGGACCCAAAGCTCCGCCTCCCCGCCGGTCTCGGCCAAGCGGAGCAGCCTTCGGTCGCGGAGGGCGTGGATGAGCGGCGCGCCGAGGACACGATCGGCGCGCACCCCGAGCAGGGCCTCGGCGGCGGGGTTAAGGTAGCGGATCCGGCCGCCCGGGAACCAGATCGCCCCCTCGATCGCCCGGTCCCAACCC
>JALVVO010000266.1 GCA_027023345.1 Thermaceae bacterium | reverse complement strand
AGGCAGGTGCGGGTTCGGGGGCGTCGAGAAAGGGGGCGATCGCCTCGATGGCCTCGGCGGCGCTCTCCGCCGGGTGGAACTGGGCGCCTAGGTTGCGGAGCGCGGCGTAGAACTCGGGGGCGAGCAGGAGAACGAAGAAGGCGGTGAGGTAGTCCATCCGGGCATAGAGCAGCCGGAGCCCCACCTCGACCGCCACGATGGCGGTGGAGAGGGTGGCCAGGAGCTCGAGCGCCAGTGCCGACAGGAAGGCGACCCGGAGGACCGCCAGGGTGGCCTCGCGGTGGCGCTCGGCGAGGTCGCGAAGCTTTCGCGCGGTGGCTTCGGCGGCCCCCAGCACCCGCAGCACCACGAGCCCTTTGAGCGCCTGGTAGAAGAAGGCCCCCAAGGCGAGGAGGGCCCGCCACTGCCTTCGGGTCACGCCCTCGGACCAGCGGCCGATCAGGACCATGAAGAGGGGGATGAGCGGGGCGGTGAGGAGGAGGACGAGGGCGCTAAGGGGGTCCCGGCCCACCACCAACAGCAACACGCCCAAAGGCACCAACGCGGCTTCGGCGAGCGCCGGCAGGTAGCCGCGGAAGAAGGCGTCGAGCTCCTCGACCGCGTCGCGGATCGTCACCGCGAACGCGCCCGGCTCGACGCCCGGGCGCCTGGGCAGGGCCCGGGCGAGCCGGGTCCGGAGGTCCGTCTTGACGCGGATCGCGAGCTCGGCGGCCGCGCGTCCCCCGGCGTAGCGGAGCGCCGCGTGCAACCCGCTCGCGAGGAGCAACCCCAGGGCGATCGCCTCCAGCCGGGCCGGGGAAATGCCCTCGAGGAAGACCCCGTTGACCCCCAGGGCCAGCAGGTACGCCCGGGCCACCGAGACGGCCCCGGCAGCGACGGGGAGGGCCAGGGTCAGGGCGAGTTGCCCCGGATGGCCGCGGGCCTCCCGGAAAAGCCGCCCCCGGGCACCGGGGGCGGCTCGGGTCGGGGCGCGCAACCTAGTAGCCTCCCTTGCCCCCGAGCTCCACCCGGCCCCGGAAGACCCAGTAGGTCCAGCCCTGGTAGAGGAGGACGAGGGGGGTGAAGACGAGCGCCACGTAGGTCATGACCCGCAGGGTGTAGGGGCTGGCGGAGGCGTTATGGATCGTGAGCCCCCACTCCGGGTTCAGGGTCGAGGGCATGACGTAGGGGTAGAGCCCGGCGAAGACCGTGGCGGTGGCGAAGAGAACCCCGAGTCCGGTGGCCCAGAAGGCCAAGGCGTCGTCCCCTTGGGCCCGGAAGAACCAGCCCGCGAGGAGGCCCAGCGCGGCGAGCACGGCGAAGAGGTAGGCGAGGAGCTGCCCCTCCCGGCCGAAGAGCCCGTAGGCGTAGCCGCCGAGGACGAAGAGCACCGCCAGGATCACCGCGACCGGGGCCGAGGCCTGGGCGGCGGCGCGGGCCCGGTCGGCCATCGCCTCGGGGAGCTTCAGGCTCAGGAAGTTGGCCCCATGGAAGGTGAAGACGGCGATGGCGGCGACGCCGCCGAGGAGGCCATAGGGGTTCAGAAGCGTCCAGAAGCTACCCTGGTAGTTCATGTCGGCGCCGATCGGCACCCCCCGGACGAGGTTGGCCACGGCCACGCCCCAGAGCAGGGCGGGGACGAGGGAGCCCAGGAAGATCATCCCGTCCCAGAAGCTCCGCCAGCCAGGTTGATCCACCTTCTGGCGGAACTCGAAGCCCACGCCCCGGAGGATCAGCGCCACCAGCATGAGGAAGAGCGCCAGGTAGAACCCCGAGAACAGGGTCGCGTACCACTGGGGGAAGGCGGCGAAGATGGCGCCGCCGGCGGTGATCATCCAGACCTCGTTGCCGTCCCAGACCGGGCCGATGGTGTGGATCACCGCCCGGCGTTCCTCGTCGGTTCGGGCGACGAAGGGGTGGAGGATGCCGACGCCGTAGTCGAAGCCCTCGAGGAAGAAGAAGCCCATGAAGAGTACCGCGACCAGCGCGAACCAAACCGTGTTCAGATCCATCGTCACCGCCTCCTAGTAGCTGAGCGCCGTCTTGGCCTCGGCCTCGGGGTCGGACTGGGCGTAGCGGACGAGGAGCCAGACGTCGATCGCCCCGAGCGCCAGGTAGAGGAGGGTGAAGCCCACCGAGGAGAGGAGCACCATCCCGGCGGAGACCACGCTCTCGGGGGTCACGCCCTGGTAGATGGTGAGCAGGTCCTGCACCATCCAGGGCTGACGCCCGAACTCGGCGGTCCACCAGCCGGCGGTGTTGCCGATGTAGGGAAGGAGCACGGCCCAGATGAGCGCGGCGAGGAACCCCTTCGCCGCGACCAGCCGGTTTTGCGCGAGCAACAAAAGGCCGACCGCGGCGAGGAGCAGCATGAGCAGGCCGCTCAGGACCATGACCCGGAAGCTAAAGAAGGTGAGCTTGACCGGGGGCACGTAGTGGCCGGGGCCGAAGCGTTCCTCGTATCGCTTCTCGAGGGTCTTGATGCCGGGGAAGACCCGTTTCCCCTGCTCGTTCTCCGGCGCGTGGGTGAGCAAGGAGAGCACCCCGGGGAGCTTGAGCTCGAACCGGTTCTCCTGGGCCTTTTCGTCGATCGCGGCGTAGAGGGTCCAGGGGGCGGGCTCGGCCAGGTCCTCCCAGATCGCCTCCATCGCCGCGAACTTCATCGGTTGGTGGCGCACCACGAAGTCGGCCTGATAGTGGCCGACCACCGCCACCAGAAGGCTGCCCACGAAGCCGGTGAAGAGGCCGATTCGCATCGCCCGGGTGAAGAGGTCCACCCGGTGCTCACGGAGCAGGTGCCAGGCCGCCACCGCGGCGACGAAGAACCCGGCGGTGGCCAGCGCGGCGAAGAGGGTGTGGGGGAACTGCAGCCAGACGTGGGGGTTCAAAAAGAGCGCCGGGAAGCTCTCGAGCAACGCCCGCCCGTTCTCCAGGCGGTAGCCCACCGGGTGCTGCATGAAGGAGTTGGCGATCAGGATCCAAAGCGCGGAGAGGTTGGACCCGATCGCCACCAGCCAGATGAAGAGCGCGTGCAACCCCTTGGGCACCTTGTCCCAGGTGAAGTACCAGACGCCCAGGAAGGTGGACTCGAGGAAGAAGGCGAGCAGCGCCTCGATCGCCAGCGGTACCCCGAAGATGTCGCCCATGAACCGCGAGTAGCCCGACCAGTTCATGCCGAACTGGAACTCCTGCACCAGCCCGGTGACCACCCCGAGGGCGAAGTTGATCATGAAGAGGGTGCCGTAGAACTTGGCGAGCTTCTTGTACCGGGCGTCCCCGGTGGCGACGTACACCGTCTCCATGTAGGCCACCAGGATCGAGAGGCCGAGCGTGAGGGGGACGAAGAAGAAGTGGTAGGTGGTGGTGCTGGCGAACTGAAAGCGGGCCAAGCCGAGTGCGTCCATGGCGATCACCCTAAATACGAATAGTTCGCAATAGGACCTGGGGCTAGGGACATAAATCCTGAGTATTTTTATCTGAATACCTGAACTATTGAACGTCCGTGCAACCGTCGCCGCCGACCGCGACTCGGGGTATAGTGGGCTAAGCCAAGTAGGAGGCCGTTTCGATGCGCTTCTTCGTGGTTGGGGACGTTTCCGTTGACCTGATCTACCAGGTGGACCGGCTGCCCGAGCCCGGCGAGGAGGTCGCCGCCCGCCGCATGCTCTACCGCCCCGGCGGGGCCGCGGCCACCGTGGCGGCGCAGCTTGCAAGCCTCGGGCACACGGTCTTCTTGGCCTCGAGGGTGGGGAGCGGGCCGCTCTCGGCGATCGCGCTGGAGGGGCTTAAAAAGGCAGGGGTGGACCTCCGCTACCTGCAGGAGGACCCCGAGCACCCCACCACCAGCGTGCTCGTCTTCCTGCTCCCCGGCGGCGAGCGCAGCATGGTGGCGAGCGTGGGCGCGAGCCGCCACCTGGACGCCGCCGGCTTCAAGCCCCGCGTGCTCGACACCATGGACGCGGTGATCGTGTCGGCCTACGCCCTGGTGGGCGGGCCCCAGCGGGAGTACGCGGTGAAGGCGATGGCGGCGGCGAAGAAGCGGGGGATCCCGGTCTTCGTGGACCTGGGGACCGGGGCCGTGCGGCAGGCCGGCGCCGATCTCGTTCCCCGGCTGGCGCCCGCCGACTACCTGCTTTTGAACCAGAGCGAGCTCCTCGGGCTGACCGGAGCCGGCTCGATCAGCGAGGGGATCGCCGCGCTCCGGGAGGCGGGGATCGAGCGCCAGGTCGTCAAGGTGGGGCCGCTCGGGGCGATCGTGGCCACGCCCGAGGAGGAGGCGCTGGTCGAGCCCTTCGAGGTCGAGGAGGTGGTGGACACCACCGGCGCCGGCGACGCCTTCACCGCCGGGTTCGTGCACGGGGTGATGCAGGGGCTCCCCCTGGTCGAGGCGGCCCGGATCGGCAACGTGGCCGGGGCGCTCGCCACCACCGCGGTGGGGGCCCAGGGGCGGCTCGTGCGGGTCGAGGACCTCAAAGCCGCGCGAAGTAGCGCCGCGTGAGCTCGAGGAAGCGAAGGCCCGCCCGGCTCGACTTCTCGGGGTGGAACTGGGGAGCGAGGAGGTTCTCGCGGGCGAGGAGCGCAGTGTAGCGCGTGCCCTCGTACTCGGCCTCCCCCTCGGTTTCGGGGACGAGGGGGGCGTAGTAGGAGTGAACGAAGTAGAAGTGGCGGCCCTCGAGCTCAGCAAAGGGCGAGCCCGTCCGGAAGAAGACCCGATTCCAGCCCATCTGGGGGACTTTGCGCGCCCGGAAGCGGCGGACCACGCCGGAAACGAGGCCGAGGCCGGGGGTGCCGGGGGCCTCCTCCGAGCCCTCGAAGAGGAGCTGGAGCCCGACGCAGATCCCGAGGAAGGGGCGGCCGGCCTCGAGGTGCCGCCGCACCGCGTCTTCGAAGCCCGAGGCCCTAAAGGCCTCCATCACCTGGCGGAAATGGCCCTGGCCGGGGAGGACGAGGAGGTCGGCGCCCTCGGCGTCCTTGGGCGAGGCCGAGACCCGGACCGCAAAACCGCTCGCCTCGAGCGCCTTGGCCACGCTCCGCACGTTCCCCGAGCCGTAGTCGATGACGAGGGTTTTCATGTCAGGAAGGCTTGTAGCTTGTAGCTTGTGGCTTGTGGGAAAAAGGATCCCCTTCATTCCACAGGCCACAAGCCACTGGCCACGAGCTTTTCATAATACTTCCTTCGTACTCGGCACGTCCTCGCGGGTGATCCGCGTCGCCTGGTAGAGGGCGCGGGCGAGGGCCTTGGTGCCGGCCTCGAGCACGTGGTGGGCCTCCCGCCCGGCGAGCAGGCGAAGGTGGAGGGTGAGCCGGCCGTGATTGGCGAACCCCCGCAGGAACTCCCGGAAGTGGTAGGCGTTCACCCCGCCGGGGGCGCCCTCGACCTTGAGCTCCTCGGGGGCGAAGGCGAGGTAGGGGCGGCCCGAGAGGTCGAGCACCGCCTGCACCAGGGTCTCGTCCATGGGGACAGTGGCTTCGCCGAAGCGCTCGATCCCCGCCCGGGACCCGAGCGCCTTGTCGAGGGCCATCCCCAGGGTGATCCCCACGTCCTCCACCAGGTGGTGGACGTCCACCTCAAGGTCGCCTTCGGCCTCGATCGCGAGAGCGAAGCGCCCGTGGCGGGCGAAGCTCTTCATCAGGTGGTCCAAAAACCCCAGCCCCGTCTCCACCCGGGCCAGGGGCGGTCCGTCGAGGTCGAGCTCGATCCGGACCTCGGTCTCCTCGGTAACGCGTTCAACCTTGGCCTTCCGCACCCTTTTCCTCCGCGAGTTCAAAGGCCGCCTTCAAGAAGGCGTCGTTTTCCACCGGGGTGCCGATCGTCACCCGGATGCAGCCCTCGAGCCCCGGTTGGTTGTCCATGCGCCGCACCAGCACGCCCTTCTTCAAGAGGCCCTGGAACGCGGCCTCGGCGTCGGGCGTGCGCACCAGGAGGAAGTTGGTGTGGCTCTTGTAGACCTGCCAGGTGGGGTGGGCCTTGAGCTCGAGGTAGACCCGCTCCCGCTCGCGGCGGATCTTCTCCACCGTCTCAGCCAGGTAGCCGGGGTTTGCGAGCGCCGCGAGGGCGAACATCGCGGTGGGGGTGGGGATGCGGA
>JALVVO010000265.1 GCA_027023345.1 Thermaceae bacterium | reverse complement strand
GGCTCGGGGAGGGCCTCGGCGGCGATCCGACGGGTGCTCTGAAAGAGGCTTTGGAAGAGCTCCCGGCGCCCCACCGCCGGGCCCTCGAGGGGCTCGGTGGTGACCTGGACCTTTAGCTCGGGGTAGTAGCGCCTGGCCTCTTGGATCGTGGCCTTGAGCCGCTCGGGCACCTCGGGGCCGCCGATCTTGCAAGCCTCGCAGTCCCCCCGGGCGAGCGTCAGGGGCCCGAGGCGGCTTCCCGCCCAGGCGAGCAGGCCCGGGGTCAGCCGGCCGAGGCAGAGCACCTCCTCCCCCCGCCCCGGGGCCCGGCTGCACCGGAGCCCTCCCCGGCCCTTTGCGAGCGCCTCCTGCAGGGGGCCGAGGGGGTACTCGAGGGCGACCCCGGGGCAGGCCTGGACGCAAAGCCCGCAGCCGGTGCAGCGGGCGTCGTCGATCTCGACGGTGTAGCCGGAGAGGTCCACCGCCTGGTGGGGGCAGGCGTCGGCGCAGGCCGAGCAACCGCCCACGGCGTGGCGCTCGAGCAGGCAGCGCTCCGGGGAGAAGCGCGGGGTGGGGTCGGTGAGCTTGAGGGCGAGTTCCAGGAGGTTGTCCCAAAGCCCCATGCCCCGCCAGCTTAGCGCAGCCGGGGCGGGCTTGACATAAGTAAGTAATTACTTATAAACTGGGGGCGAAGGGAGGTGGGCCATGAAGAGCACGTTGGAATGGCTGAACGTCATCCTCGGTGCCTGGCTCTTCCTCTCCCCCTGGATCCTGGGCTTCACCGGCACCTCCGCGGCCGCGTGGAGCGCCTGGATCGTCGGCGCGTTGGTGGTGATCTTCGCGCTCTGGGCGCTTTCCGACCGGGCGACCTGGGAGGACTGGGTCAACTTCGTGGTGGCCATCGTCGGCTTTCTGACCCCGTGGGTCTTCGGCTTTACCGGCGTGGCCGCGGCCGCCTGGAACCTCTGGATCGTGAGCCTCGCCATCGCCGTCGTCGCTCTCTGGGCGGCCTACACGCCGGCCGAGCCCAAGGCGACCTCGTAGACTGGGGGACGGGAAGGGGGCGGGGGTGGCCCCCCGCCCCGCGTCGTTATGGAGCTTCGGGTTACGCGAACGCGGCGTAGCGGCGCCGAGCGCCGCCGGGAGATCCTCGAGGCCGCCCTGGCGATCTGCCTCGAGGAAGGGATCGCGGCGCTCAGGACCGAGAAGATCGCCCGCCGGGTGGGGCTCTCCCCGGGCGGCATCTTCCGCCACTACCCCAGCAAGCGGGCGATCCTCACCGCCCTCACCGAGGAGCTGCTCGCCCGTCTGGAGGCGGCCACCCCGAAGGAGGGGGAGCCGCTTCGGTGGCTGCGGGCCTTCGTAGTGAACCGGGTGCGGGCCTTCCAGGAGGACCCCGGGCTGCGGCTGCTCTTTTCCCCCGAGTTCGAGCACGCCCTGCCGAGGGCGGCCAAGGCCGAGCTCAAGAAGAACCTCCGCGCCACCTGGAACCGGCTAGTGGCGGCGGTCGAGGAGGGTCAGCGCCGGGGGGAGATCCGCGGCGACCTTGCCGCCGAGGAGCTCGCGGCGGCGGTGGCCGCACTGGTGCAGGCGGCGACCCAGCCGCTCCTCGCCGAGGCGATCCGGGAGAGCGACCCCGAGCGGGTCTGGCAGACCGTCCGGGACCTGCTCACCCGCTAGAGCAGGTCCCGGATCGCCTCCAAAAAGCGCTCGAAGCCGGGGAAGTCGAGCTGCTGCTGGTTGTCGGAGAGGGCCACCAGGGGATTGGGGTGGACCTCGACGTGGACGCCGTCCACTCCGGCGGCGAGGGCCGCCCGGGCCATCGGCGCCAAGAGGTCGGTGCGGCCGGCGGCGTGGGTGACGTCCACGATCACCGGCAGGTGGGTCTCCTGCTTGGCGAGCACCGCCGCCTGGAGGTCGAGGGTGTTCCGGGTCCACCGCTCGAAGGTGCGGATCCCCCGCTCCACCAGGACGACCTGGCCGTTGCCCTGGGCGAGGATGTACTCGGCGGCGTAGAACCACTCCTCGACGGTGGCGCTCATCCCCCGCTTCAAGAAGACCGGCCGCCCCGAGCGCCCCACCTCCCGTAGCAGGGCGAAGTTCTGCATGTTGCGGGCGCCCACCTGGAGGATGTCGGCGTACTCGGCGACGGGCTCGACGTCGCGGGTGTCCATCACCTCGGTGACGAAGGCCATGCCGTGCCGCCGGGCGGCGGCGGCCCCGAGCTCGAGGCCCCGCCTCCCGAGCCCCTGGAAGGCGTAGGGGCTGGTCCGGGGCTTGTAGGCCCCGCCCCTCAGGACCTTGACCCCGCGCTCCGCCAGGAAGGCGGCGGTCTGCTCGATCTGCTCCTCGCTCTCGATGGAGCAGGGGCCGGCGACCAGCACCGGCTTCTCCCCCCCGATCGTCGCCGGACCGGCCTCGACGACGGTGGGCTCGGGGTGGGCCTTCCTCGAGTAGAGGAAGACCTTTTGGTCCTCGGCCTCCTCGAGCGCGAGGCTCGCCTTGAAGATCTCCTTGAAGAGCCGCTTGATCGTTTCGCTCGGGAAGGGGCCGGGGTTTTCCCGGGTCAGGTCGTCGAGCATCTCGGCCTCGCGGACCGGGTCGTAGTGGGGGAGGCCGAGCTCGGTCTGGATGCGGCCGATCTCGGCGGCGATCCGGCCCCGTTCCGAAAGGAGCAAAAGGAGCTCCCGGTTGATGCGGTCGATCTCCGCTCTGAGTTCCTTAATCCGTGCTTCCATAGGCCGCTTCCGTGCGCATCCGGGCGCGCTCACCGATCCGGGCCACGATCACCGAGACCCAGTAGAGGAGGAGCAGGGGCACGCTCACGAGCGCCAGGTTGATCACGTCCACCGTGGGGGTGATCAGGGCGGCGAGGGCGATGACCGCCACCACCGCGATCCGCCAGTTCCGGGCGAGGAACTCTGCGGAGAGGAGCCCGAGCCGGGCCAGGAAGTAGGCGAGGACCGGCATCTCGAAGAGGAGCCCCATTACCGTCATGTAGGTGAGGATCTGGCCGATGTAGCGGCCGATCGAGATCTGGGGCGTGACCACGTCACCGAGGAAGCCGAGCAGGAACGGCACGGCGAAGGGCAGGAGGACGTAGTAGGCGAAGGCCACGCCAAGCGCGAAGGAGAACCCGGCGATCAGGATGAAGGGGCCCGCGAGCCGGCGCTCGTGGGGGTAGAGGCCGGGGGCGACGAAGGCCCAGAGCTGGTAGACGATGAAGGGAAGCGCGAGCACGAGCCCGCCGAAGACCGCCACCCTCAGGGCGGTGATGAAGGGCTCGGTGATGTCGAGGACGATCAGGTTGACCTGGACCCCGTTTTGCTCGGCGGCGCGGTCGAGGGGGGCTTTCAGCCAGGCGAGGAGGGGGACCCGGAAGGTGTAGGCCACCCCCGAGCCCAGCGCCCAAAAGAGCAGCGCCTTCAGGATGCGGGCGCGGAGTTCCTCGAGGTGCTCGACGAGGGGGGCCTCCTTGAGCTCCCCCTGGGGCTCGGGGGCCGCCACCGGCGGCTAGCCCTCCTTCGCGCCCGAGGCCTTCTCCTCGGGCTTCTTTTCGGGACGCTCCTCGATCACCGCTTCCAGCTCCTCCTTGATCTCCGAGGCGCCCTTCTTGAACTCGCGGATCGACTGGCCCAGGCTTCGCCCGAGCTCCGGGAGCTTCTTCGGGCCAAAGAGGAGGAGCGCGATCACCAGGATGACCAGGATTTCCGGCATGCCAAGGTTCATTCCCGTACCTCCGCCTTTTCAGGATACCGCCCCCGGCGGCGCCAAACCCAGCCCTCGAGGTTCTTCTGCTTGGCGCGGGCGATGGCCAGGGCCCCCGCGGGGACGTCTTGGTTGATGGCGCTTCCGCCGGCGACGAAACCCTCGTCGCCGACCTCGACCGGGGCGATCAGCACCGAGTTCGAGCCGATGAAGGCGCGGCGGCCGATCTTCGTCCGGTGCTTTCGCTCGCCGTCGTAGTTGGCGGTGATCACCCCGGCGCCGATGTTCGTGCCCTCGCCGACCTCGGCGTCGCCCAGGTAGGCGAGGTGCCCGGCCTTGACCCCCTGCCCGAGCCGGGTGTTCTTGACCTCGACGAAGTTGCCCACGAAGGCGCCCGCTTCGAGCACCGCCCCGGGCCGGAGCCGGGCGAAGGGGCCGGCCACCGCGCCGGGCTCGAGGCGGGCGCCCTCGAGCACCGAGTGGGGGCGGACCTCGGCGCCGGCGGCGATCTTGCTGTCCGCGATCACGCTGTAGGCGCCGATCCGGGCGCCCTCGCCGATCGCGGTCCGGCCCTTGAGCACCACCCCGGGCTCGAGCACCACGTCGGGGGCGAGCTCGACGTCGGGCTCGAGGTAGATCGTCTCGGGCAGGTGCATCCGCACCCCCTCCCGCATCCAGCGGCCCCTAAGTTCGTCGAGCATCGCCTGCTCGATGGCGGCGAGCTGGGCCCGGTCGTTGGCGCCGAGGAGCTCGCTCGGGTCCTCGGCGGGCACCGCCGCCACCGGGAGGCCCTCCCGCAGGTAAAGGGCGACCAGGTCGGGGAGGTAGTACTCGCCCTGGGCGTTCTCGTTCTTGACCTCAGGCAGGAGCCGCCAGACGCTCGGGTCGAAGGCGTAGACCCCGGAGTTCACCTCCCGGATCGCCCGCTCCACGGGCCCCGCGTCCTTCTCCTCGACGATCCGGGCCACCCGCCCGTCCTCGCCGCGCACCACCCGGCCGTAGCCGGTGGGGTCTTTGAGCTCGAGGGTGAGCATCGCCATCCCCCGCCCGCCGGCCGCTTCCAGGGCCCCCACCAGCGCCCGGATCGTCTCCGGGCGGAGGCGGGGGGTGTCGCCGCTCGTCACCACCACCGCGCCCTCGAAGCCGGCGAGGACCGGCTCCGCCTGGGCGAGCGCGTGGGCGGTGCCGAGGGGCTTCTCCTGGTGGACGAAGACGACCTCGGCGTCCTTGAGCGCTTCCTTCACCGCCTCGGCCCCGTGGCCGACGACCACCACCACCCGTTCGGCCCCGCTTTCCTTGGCTGCCGCCACCGGGTAGGCGAGCATCGGGCGCCCGAGCAGGGGATGCAGCACCTTGGGCGTCTTCGACCGCATCCGCTTGCCCTTGCCCGCCGCCAGGATCACCACCGCGTGCTTCATCCTTGCCCCCGGTACCTAAGGAGCATGTACCCCGAAAGCAGGATAAGCGGGATCGAGATGAGCTGGGTGGCGGTGAGGAGTCCGATCCCGAGCTCGGGGTTCTCGTAGACCTTCACCCAGAGCGGGTTGAGTCGGAAGGGCTCCTCGATCACCGAGCGGAGCAGGCTGTACCAGAAGACGAACTGCCAGAAGACGTAGCCGGGGGGCTTCTTTGCCCGGAGCCAGAAGTAGGAGGCGACGAGGAGGAGCACCCCGACCAGCGCCCCGTAGATCTGGGCGAGGTGCACCGGGCCCCGCACCACCTCGCCGGGGCAGTAGCCGAAGGCGAGCTGTCCGGTGGCGGTGCAGATGCCGGGGAAGCCCGTCGCCCACTCGGGCCAGGTGAATCCGATGGGGAGCGAGGTCAGCCGCCCCACGGTGTCCGAGCCATTCATCAGGTTGCCGATCCGGCCGGCAATGACGCCGAGCGCGACCCCGGGCACGGCGGCGTCGAGGTAGTCCCAAAGGGGGATCCGCTCCCGCCAGTAGAAGTAGAGGAAGGCGAGGATGCCACCGAGGATCGCGCCGTGGAAGGAGAGCCCCCCTTCCCAGACGTAGAGCGCCCGCAGGGGGTCGGCGGCGAACTCCGGCCAGCTGGTGAGCACGTAGACCGCCCGCGCCCCCACCACGCCGGCCACCACCGCCCAGAAGGCGGCCCGGGAGAACTGCTCGGGGTCGTGGCCGCGGGCTTTGACGATGCGCTCGGCGAGGTGGTAGCCGAGGAAGATCGCGAGGGTCAAGAGGAGGCCGTACCAGCGGATGGTGAGGGGGCCGATTTGGATGAAGATCGGGTCCATGGTCGCGTCCTGCTTAGCTTATCCGGCTCCAGGCGAAGGCGCCGGCGGCGGCGTGCAGGAAGAGACGGGCGAGCACGCCGAGGAAGAACCCCAGGGCGCCGCCCGTCCCCGCCCGAAGGGCCTCGAAGGCGGCGCGGCCGCTTAGGAGCTCGAAAAGGGCGGCGCCGGCGAGGGGGCCGAGCAGCATGCCCAAAGGTCCGAAGAATACTGCGCCCAAGAGGGCCCCGAGGACCGCGCCCCAGACC
>JALVVO010000264.1 GCA_027023345.1 Thermaceae bacterium | reverse complement strand
GGTGGGGCATGTCCTCGGGGGGCAGGATCTTGGCCACCACGCCCTTGTTCCCGTGACGGTTGGCGAGCTTGTCGCCCACCTGGATCTTGCGCTTTTGGGCCACGTAGACCCGGACCATCTCGATGACGCCGGGTTTCAGCTCGACGCCGGGGTCGCCCCGCCGGAGGCGCACGGTGCGGAGGACGATCCCGCCCTCGCCCGGGGGCACGCGGAGGGAGGTGTCTTTGACGTCCCGGGCCTTCTCGCCGAAGATCGAGCGAAGCAGGCGCTCTTCCGGGCTCGGCTCGGTCTCGCCCTTGAAGCTCGTGCGCCCCACCAGGATGTCGCCCGGCTTGACCTCGGCGCCGATGCGGACCACCCCGTCCTCGTCGAGGTCGCGGAGCGCCGACTCGGAGAGGTTCGGGATGTCGCGGGTGATCTTCTCGGGACCGAGCTTGGTCTGCCGGGCCTCGATCTCGTAGCGCTCGATGTGGATCGAGGTGTAGAAGTCGCGGCGGAGCAGGTCCTCGCTGATGATGATCGCGTCCTCGAAGTTGTAGCCGTCGAAGGGCATGATGGCGACGAGCACGTTCTGCCCCAGCGCCAGCTTGCCTTCCTCGGCGGCGGGGCCGTCGGCGAGGAGGTCGCCCTTCTTCACCTTCTGCCCCACCCGCACCCGGGGCCGCTGGTCGAAGGTGGTGCCCTGGTTCGAGCGCACGAAGCGGCGGAGCTCGTAGGTGTAGACGTTGCCGTTTTCGGCCACCACCTCGATGCGGTTGCCGTCCACGTAGCGAACCTCGCCGTCGACCTCGGAGTAGACGCTCGAGAGCGAGTCGCGGACCACCCGCTCCTCGATCCCGGTGCCCACCACCGGGGCCTGGGCGCGGATCAGCGGCACCGCCTGGGCCTGCATGTTCGAGCCCATGAGGGCGCGGTTCGCGTCGTCGTGCTCGAGGAAGGGGATCAGGTTGGTGTTGAGCGAGAAGACCTGCTTGGGGCTGACGTCCATGAACTCGACGTCCTCGGGCCGCACCACCACCGGGTCCCCGCGGCGCCGGGCCACCACCCGCTCGGTGGCGATCCGCCCGTCCTCGTCGAGGGGAGTGTTGGCCTGGGCGATGGTGTACCGGTCCTCCTCGTCCGCGGTCATGTAGACCACGTCCTTGGGGTCCGAGCTCACCACGCCGTTCTTCACCCGGCGGTAGGGGGTCATGATGAAGCCAAGCTCGTTGATCCGGCCGTAGGCGGCGAGCGAGTTGATCAGGCCGATGTTGGCGCCTTCCGGCGTCTCGATGGGGCAGATCCGGCCGTAGTGGGTGCGGTGGACGTCGCGGACGTCGAAGCCCGCCCGCTCGCGGGTGAGCCCGCCGGGCCCGAGCGCCGAGATCCGGCGCTTGTGGCGGATCTCGGAGAGCGGGTTGGTCTGGTCCTTGAACTGGGAGATCTGGCTGCGGCCGAAGAACTCCCGGATCGCCGCCACCAGCGGGCGGTTGTTGATGAGCTTGGCCGGGGTGGCGGTCTCCGGGGCGCCGATCAGCATCCGCTCCCGCACCCCCCGGGCCATGCGCCCGAGCCCGACCCGGAACTGGTCGGCGAGGAGCTCGCCCACGGTGCGGATGCGGCGGTTGCCGAGGTGGTCGATGTCGTCCACCTCGTACTCCTCGAGCCCGGCAAAGAGCCCGAGCAGGTAGGCGAGCGTCGGCACCAGGGCCTGGTCCTTGAAGACCCCCTTCTTCTCGTCGTAGACGAGGAGGGTGCGGGTCTTCATCTTGATGCCGAGCTTCTTTTCGACCTTGTAGCGGCCGGGCTCGCCGAGGTCGTAGCGGCGGGGGTCGGCGAGCAGGGAGTAGAGGTAGTTGATCGCCTTGTCGCGCTTGGGGGGGTCGCCGGGGCGGAGGATGGTGAAGAGCTTCAAAAGGGCCTTCTCTGGCGGGAGCTCGAGCGCCTTCACCTTCTCCCGGCCCTGGTCCACCTCGGCCTCGAGGATGCCCTTGGCCAGGTCCCCTGCCTTCTTGAAGGCCCGCTTCAGGGCCTTCTCGTCGTAGCCGAGCACGCGGAGCAGGAGGGCCACCGGGAACTTGCGCTTGTTGACCCGCATGATGAGGACGCCCTGGTTGTCGAGCTCGAGGTCGATCCAGGGCCCCCGCTTCGGCAGCGGGATGATCGAGGCGACGAAGCGGCCCGGGTGGCTCTCGTCCTCGGTGAAGTAGACGCCGGGGGAGCGGTGGATCTGGCTGATCACCACCCGCTCGACCCCGTTGATGATGAAGGAGCCGTCCGGGGTCATGAGCGGGAGGTCGCCGAGGAAGACCTCGTCCTCCTTGATCAGCCCGGTGTCCTTGTGGATGAGCTGGAGCTTGGCGTGAAGGGGGATCTGGTAGGTGAGGTCCTTCTCCCGGCACTCCTCGGGGCCGAACTTGGGCCCCCCGAGCCGGTACTCGATGAAGTCGAGGACCATCCCCCCTTCCTCGATGGGAAAGACCTCCTTAAAGGCCGCCTGGATGCCGACGTCCTCCCGCTCCGAGGGAGGGACGACGTCGAGCTCCGGGGGCTGGCCCTCCTCGCGGACGCGGGGATGGAGATCGCGAATTTGCAAAGCCTTTTTGAAAGACTCGACCTGGATCTGGACCAGCGGAGGCAAGGGGATGACCTCGCGGATCCTTCCAAACCGCTTTTCCTTTTCCATGCTCACCCCTTTTCGGGAAGGGTGGGGGCCGGGCCTAGCCCCCTAGGCCCGGACACCCCGAAAAACGCACACCCGGTGGGACGGCAGGGGCACCACCTGCCGAAGCGCTACTTCAGCTCGACCTCGGCGCCGAGCTCCTCGAGCTTCTTCTTGATCTGCTCGGCCTCGTCCTTGCTGACCGCTTCCTTGATCACGCCGCCCTTTTCCACCAGGTCCTTGGCCTCCTTGAGGCCCAGGCCGGTGATGGCGCGGACCTCCTTGATGACCTGGAGCTTCTGCCCGCCGGGGGACTTGAGGACCACGTCGAACTCGGTCTTCTCCTCGGCCTTCGCCTCCTCGGCGGCGGCCCCGGGCGCGGCGGCCACCGCCACCGGCGCGGCCGCCTCCACGCCCCACTCGTCCTTGATCCGGTCGATCAGCGCCTTGAGCTCGAGCACCGTCGCCTGGTTAAGCTGCTCCATGATCGCGTCAATATCCAGAGCCATCCGTAACCCCTCCTTGCGCTAGGCGGCTTCCTTTTGAACCTTGGCCTCCAAGAGGCCGACGAGCTCGCGCTGCGCGCCGCCAAGAACGCCCACGAGCTCCATGAGGGGCGCGCTCATAACGCCCACCAGCTCGGCCCGGAGTTCGTCCAGGCTCTTCATCTTGGCCAGGGACTCGACCTCGCTGGCGGTGAGCACCTGACCCGAGAGAAGCCCGGCCTTGACCTTGGGGATCTCCTTGCCGACCTCCTCGGCGAACTGGACCAGGACCTTGGCCGCGGCCACCGGGTCCTCGAAGAAAACGAGGGCCGAGGGGCCCTTCAGGTGCTCCTCGATCGAGCTCTGCCCGAGCTCCTCCATGGCGATGCGGATGAGCGTGTTCTTGGCCACGAAGAGCCGGGCCCGCTCCTCGCGGAGCCGCCGCCTCAGCTCGTAGTCCTCGGCCGCGGTCAGCCCCTGGTAGTTCACCAGGAAGAACGACCCCCCGGTGGCCTCGAGGGCGCTCTTGATCTCGCC
This sequence comes from Thermaceae bacterium, assembly GCA_027023345.1. Taxonomy (GTDB): domain Bacteria; phylum Deinococcota; class Deinococci; order Deinococcales; family Marinithermaceae; genus WFXV01. The sequence continues at coordinate 2,610 of JALVVO010000264.1, read as the reverse complement.
CAGGAGACGAACGTTTCTCGGGTTGGGCACGTCTTCCTTCCTCTCCGGGGTGGGGGCACCCCCAGGGTCTTCGTCCTCGATGCGCTTTCCCCCTCGAAGCGCCTCGGCGGGATCTTTAAGGCCTACTGCCCCCCGCTGTCTTGGGCCGCTTGGCGCGGAACGCGTCCGCACCGGGGTGCCAAATCGCAATGCTAAGTCCCGGCGGTCGCCGCGTGTGTAAGACAGCGCACATTACGCCGGGTACTTCACCTTGACCGAGGGCCCCATGGTGGTGGCGACGTGCACGCTCTTGATGTAGGTGCCCTTGGCCGCCTCGGGCTTGGCCGCCTCCACCGCCTTGATGAAGGCGCGAAGGTTCTCGGCGAGCTTCTCGGCGTCGAAGCTGGCCTTGCCGATGGGGGCGTGGACCACCCCGGTCTTGTCGTTCCTGAACTCGATGCGGCCGGCCTTGATCTCCTTGATGATCTCGCCGATGTTGAAGCCCACGGTGCCGGCCTTGGGGTTGGGGAGCATGCCCCGGGGCCCAAGGATGCGGCCGAGCTCGCGGCCGACCACGCCCATCATGTCGGGGGTGGCGACGACGGCGTCGAAGTCGAGCCAGCCCTCCTTGATTTTCTTGACGATCTCCTCGCCGCCGACGAAGTCGGCCCCGGCCTCCTCGGCCTCCTTCAGCTTCTCGCCCTTGGCAATCGCCACCACCCGGACCTGGCGGCCGGTGCCGTGGGGCAGGGCCACGGTCGAGCGCACCGTCTGGTCGGACTTGCGGGGGTCGATGCCGAGCTTGATGTGGGCCTCGACGGTCTCGTCGAACTTGGCGCTGGACAGCTCCTTGACCAGCTTCGCCGCCTCCTCCGGGGTGTAGAGCCGATTCCGGTCGACCTTCTCGAGGAGGTTCAGGTAGCGCTTCCCCCGCTTAGGCATCGGGCATCCCCTCCACTTCCACGCCCATGGAGCGGGCCGAGCCCGCGATCATACGGGCGGCGGCCTCGAGGCTGGCGGCGTTTAAGTCCTTCATCTTCATCTCGGCGATCTTAAGGCAGTCGTCCCAGGTGATCTTGCCCACCTTCTGCCGCCCGGGCTCGGAAGCGCCCTTCTCGATCCCCGCGGCCTTCCGGATCAGGTACGAGGCCGGCGGGGTCTTGGTGACGAAGGTGAAGGAGCGGTCGGCGTAGATCGTGATCTCCACCGGAACGATGGCGTCACCCATGTTCGCGGTGGCGGCGTTGAACGCCTTGACGAACTCCATGATGTTGGCGCCGTACTGGCCGAGCGCCGGGCCCACCGGCGGGGCCGGGGTGGCCTTTCCGGCGGGTAGCTGCAGCTTTACGAAACCTACGACTTTCTTTGCCATCTCGAACCCTCCCTAGCTCCCCCGAACTTCGGGGTACGAACGCCGGGCTAGGCCTTCGCGACCTGCGAAAAGTCCAGCTCGACCGGGGTCTCCCGGCCGAAGATCGAAACCAGGACCTTGACCTTGTTGCGCTCGGGGTGAATCTCGCTCACCACCCCGGTGAAGTCGGCGAAGGGCCCGCTCACCACCCGGACCACGTCGCCCTCCTTGAAGGTGACCTCGGGCTTGGGCCCTTCCTTCTCCCCGGCGACGCCGCTCGCCCGCAGGATGCGCTCGACCTCCTCCGGGGTGAGCGGCACCGGGCGGTACTTGCCCCGCTCGTCGGTGACCCCCACCACGCCGGTGACGCCGGGGGTGTTGCGCACCACCTCCCAGGCCTCGTTGGGCTCCTCGGGGTTGTCGCCGAGGTCCATCTGCACGAAGACGTAGCCGGGGAAGAGCTTCCGCCGGGTGATCTCCTTCTTGCCGCCCTCGCGGTGCTCCACGATCTCCTCGGTGGGGATGAGGACCTGGAAGATCTTGTCCTGCATGCCGAGCGCGCGGGCGCGCTTCTCGATGTTCTCCTTGACCTTGTCCTCGTACCCCACGTAGGTGTGGACCGCGTACCACTCGATGCTCATCGCAAGAACCCTGTGACGCCCTGGATGAACCAGCCGAAGAAGAGGTCGTAGACCCAGAGGATCACCATCATGAAGAAGGTGAAGAGGAGCACCGCCTCGGTTGACTGGATGATCTCGTCGCGGCTCGGCCAGGTCACCCGGGCGAGCTCGGCCCGGGCCTCGCGGAAGTAGTTGACGATCCGGGCGAGCATCTTAGACCTTGACCTCCCGGTGCACGGTGTGCTTCTTGCACCAGGGGCAGTACTTCTTGAGCTCGAGCTTGGTCGGGGTGTTGCGCTTGTTCTTCTCGGTGGTGTAGTTGCGGCGCTTACACTCGGTGCACTCGAGCTGGATGATGATGCGGACGTCGCTGGCCATGGCTTCCTCGCTTCAAGAGGGGGACCGGGCGCGCGCCCCGGCCCCCCTCGGCTCGCTTACTCCAGGATCTTGGTGACGACGCCGGCGCCCACGGTGCGGCCGCCCTCCCGGATGGCAAACCGGAGCCCCTCCTCAAGCGCAATCGGCTTGATCAGCTCCACCGTGAAGTTCACGTTGTCCCCAGGCATCACCATCTCCACGCCCTCCGGAAGCGTCACCACCCCGGTCACGTCCGTCGTCCGGAAGTAAAACTGCGGCCGGTACCCCGAGAAAAACCCCGTG
>JALVVO010000263.1 GCA_027023345.1 Thermaceae bacterium | reverse complement strand
CCGCCGACCTCCTCGGCCCCCACGAAGAGCGGCGAAAAGCGCCCGGGGTAGCGCGTCTGGACGAGCTCGGCGGCCGCCGCCACCATCGCCGCCAGCGCCCCCTTCATGTCCACCGCCCCCCGGCCCCAGACGAAGCCGTCCCTCACCTCGCCGGCAAAGGGAGGCACCGGCCAAGCCCCCTCGTCGCCGGCGGGGACGGTGTCCATGTGGCCGGTGAGGGCGACCTCCGGCCCCCGGCCCTCTTTAAGGGCGTAGAGGTTCCCCGCCCGGTCCACCTCGAGGTCGAGGCCGAGCCCCCGGAGGGCCTCCTCGAGCACCGCCCGGGCCGGGCCCTCCTCCGTGCTCGGGCTCCTCGCCCGGATCAGCTCGACGAGCAGCCGTACCGGGTCCATCCTCACCCCTCCCGCCCCCGCCAGGCGCGGTAGATCGCGATCCCCGCGGCGACGCTCGCGTTCAGCGAGGGGGTGCTCCCGCGGAGGGGGATGCGGAGGAGCTCGTCGCACCTCTCCCGCACGAGCCTCCGCATCCCCTTGCCCTCGGAGCCGATCACCAGCGCCAGCGGGCGGCGGTAGTCGGCCTCCTCCAGGCTTCGCGCGGCCTCGCCGGCGAGGCCGTAGACCCAGACCCCCCGCGCTTTGAGCTCCTCGATGTAGCGGGGGAGGTTCTTCACCCGCACGATCGGAATCCGCGACGCCGCCCCCGCGCTCGCCTTCACCGTGGCCGCCGAGAGCGGCGCGCTTCGCCGCTCCTCGCTCACCACCCCGTGGGCCCCGAGGGCCTCGGCCGAGCGAATGACGGCCCCGTAGTTCTGGGGGTCGGTGATCCCGTCGAGGAGCACGAGGAGGGGGAGCTCGCCGAGGCTCTCCGCCCGGCGAAACGGGGCCTCGGGGTCGCTGAAGGCGAGGTCCTCGACCCAAGCGGCGATCCCCTGGTGGCGGGTGGTGCCCACGAGCTGGGCGAGCTCCACTCGGCTCGTCCATTCGAAGGGCACCCCGGTGGCCTCGACCTCGCGCACGAGCCGGGGCTCCACCCCGCGGGCAAGAAGGATGCGGCGCGCCCGGCCCTCGCGGGCGGCCTCGAGGACCGGGCGCCGACCGTAGATCCACATCCCCCCTAGCCTAAACGAAAAGGGCCGGGGCCAAGCCCCGGCTGCGGGTTCCACTCTGAAGGCTAGCCCGAAAGCCCCCGCTTCACCATCTCGGCGAGCTCGTCCTCGTAGAAGAACTTGTCGCCGAAGGCGGGCTTGAGCTGGTCGAGCCAGGTCGCCTTCTCGTCGTACTTGGCGAAGAAGGGGCGGCCCACCCAGTCGGGGTTCCGGCCCTGGAGGAACTCGAGCACAAAGACCTTCTCCCCGTTGATCTCGGCCACGCCGGAGACCCGCACCTTGCCCGGGAAGGCCGACATGCTGGGCCCCCGGACGGTGCGGCCGAGGCCGGAGACCTGCTTGTAGGCGTTCCGGAAGATCTCCCAGGCCTTAACCAGCGGCACCTCGAAGTACTGCTTGGGCCCGGTGTCGCGCTCGATGAACATGTAGTAGGGCACCATCCCGAGCCGGACCTCTTCCTTCCACTTCCTCGCCCAGGCGTCCGGGTCGTCGTTGATGTGGGCCACCACCGGCGACTGGGTGCGGATCTCCGCGCCCACCGAACGCAGCACCTTGATCGCCTCGCGGACGGCGTCGGTCTCGAGCTCGTTGGGGTGGGTGAAGTGGGCCATGATCGCGAGATGCCGCCCGGCCTTGACGATCTCCTCGAAGAGGCGGAGGAGGTCGTCGTCGAAGAAGCGGAAGGGCCAGTAGGCGAGCGCCTTGGTGCCGATGCGGATGTTCTGGACGTGGGCGAACTCCTCGGTGAGGAGCGGCCGGATGAAGCGCTCGAAGACCGGCGTCTTCATCACCATCGGGTCGCCGCCGGTAAAGAGCAGGTCGGTGACCTCCTTGTGGACCCTGAGGTAGTCCTGGAGGTCCTTGGACTCGTTGGTCGCCATCCGAAGGTCGGGTTCGCCCACGAACTGGGCCCAGCGGAAGCAGTAGGTGCAGAACGCGTGGCAGACCTGACCCGGCCCGGGGAAGATCAAGACGGTCTCGGGGTACTTGTGCTGCAGGCCCTCGAGGCGCCGGCCGTCCAGGACCGGCACGTTGTGGGTGAGCTGGCCGGCGGGGTGCGGGTTCATCTTCAGGCGAATCTCGTGCGCCGCCCGGCGGACCTCCTCCTTGGGGGCCCCTTTGCGCATCAGGTCGCGGATGCGGTTGAAGTCCTCGGGCGCGAGCATCCCCTTCTGCGGGAAGGTGAGGATGAAGATGGGATCCTCGGGCACCTTGGACCAGTCGATCAGCTCCCGCACCACGTACTCGTTGGTGCGGAAGGGCAGCACCTGGGAGACCACCCGCACCGCTTCCTGGACCTCGGGGTCCAGGGCCTTCCACTCCGGGAGCTCCTCGACGTTGGCCAGCGTGATGGGCCGGTACTTCCGCTCGGTCTGGACCTTCAAGACGGCCATAACCACCTCCGGGACGCGGGCTTATGAATATGCATCCAACCCGCGTCCAACCCCCAAGGTAGCACTAGCTTCCCCCGATGAAAAGAGCAAAAGTCCCTTATACCGCGGGATGCTTGTGAAAGCAATAGCAAGGGGGTTAGGGCAGCCCCGCCTTGGCCCGGTGGTACTCCTCGGCGATGCGATGCACCAGCGCTCCCGCGGGAATCGTCTCCCGCACGAAGGCCACCGCGTGGCCGGCGGAGTAGACCTCCTTCCAGGGCTTCGCCCCCTGGCGGAAGCGCTCGAGGGAGGGGGCGAGGAAGTTCGCCGGCACCCCGGTGACCGCGTCGGTGTAGACGACGTCCTCCGGACCCGCCTCGAAGAGCATCCGCCGGTAGGCCTCGTCCGCCGCCGACTCCGGGGTGGCGATGAAGCGCGTGCCGAAGTAGCCCGCGTCCCCCAGGGCGAGCGCGGCCAGGAGGTGCCGCCCCGTGGCCAGCCCTCCCGCCACCAGGACCGGCAGGCCGGTCTCCTCCTTGAGCCAGGGGGCGAGCACGAAGGGGCTCACCCGCCCGGCGTGGCCCCCGGCGCCCGCGGCCACCGCCACCAGCGCGTCCACGCCCCGCTCGGCCGCCTTCTTCGCGTGGCGGAGGCCCACCACGTCGGCGAAGACCCGCCCCCCGTAGGCCCTGACCCGCTCCACCACCGGGCCGGGATCGCCGAGGGAGGTGACGACGAGGGGCACCCGGCGGCGGACCACCGCCTCGAGGTCCTCGGCGAGCCGGGGGTTGTCCTTGAGGATCAGGTTCACCCCGAAGGGGAGCTCGGGGAAGGCCTCGAGGAAGGCGGCGAACGCGCGGTGTGTGCGGAAGTTGAGGCTAGGGATCACCGCGATCGCCCCGGCCTCGGCCACCGCCCGAAGGAGCGCCGGCGTGCTCACCAAAAACATCGGCGCCACCACGATCGGGTAGCGGATCCCGAGCATCCGGGTGATCGCGGTGGGGATGGGAGCGGGCGCGCTCACGAGACCACCGCGCGCAGGTAGCGCTCCCGGGTGATCACGCCGTGGACCCGGGTCCCGTCGGCGACGAAGACCGCCTCCCCCTGCCAAAAGAGCGGCGCGAGCTCGGTGATCGCCACCTCCCCGGCCACCACCGGCGCCTCCTCCCAGGGCACGATCTCGCTCCCGAGCCCCAGCACCCCCACCGGGCGCCCGTCCTCCACCAGCACCGCCCAGCGCCCGCCGCCCTCGGCTGGGGTGGCGACCACGGGCACCGGCTCGGCGAGCCGCCGCGCCGGCCACGGGGCCACCGCGCCGGCGGTGAGCAGGGTGCTGCAGGGCACCCGCACCGCCCGCTTGGCGGCGAAGAGGCTCAAGACGAAGGCGACCAGGAAGAAGAATCCCTCGACGAGGCCGGGGAGGTCGAAGTCCTCCCAGCCGAGGCGCCCCCCGAGCAGGAGGTGCACCACCAGCCCCACGAAGAGGCCGACCGCCAGCGCGGCCACGAAGGCGATCAGCCCCGCCAGGCGAAGGTCCCGTACCCTACGCAAGGTCTCCCTCCGCAAGCGCCCGTTCGGCGAAGGCCACGTCCTCGGGCTTGTCCACGTCCACCCCGATCTCAGGATAGGGGACCACCATCGCCCGCATCGGCACCCCGAAGATCCCCTCGGCCCGGGCCTCGAGCTCGGCCACCGAAAGCGTGCCGAAAAGCAGCTTGAGCAAGAACGCGGGGCCAAAGAGCAGGGCGAGCCGCAGGGGGTTTTTCCGCCAGGCCACCACCTTCCGCGCCGTCGGGAGCGCCCGGCGAAAGAGCTCGGGGTCGAGGAGGACCAGGTTCCCGCCGGTGAAGGTGCCCTCCCGGAGCCGGGCGTAGGTCCGCTTCATGCCGGGAAACCGCGCCTCGACCGCCTCCTTCGGCACGATCGGGTACACCAGGCCCGCCGCCGGTGCCTCCCTTAGGAGGTGGGCGACCGCCTCGGAAGTGAGCAGGGGGACGTCGGCGGTGGCGACCAGCACGGGTTCCCGGGCGGCGAGGGCGGAAAGCCCCTCTTCCACGTTGGCGAGGAGGTCGTCCCGGTCCCTAAGCCAAAGGTCCGGGGCCGGGTCGAGGGGGCCCCGCGGCCCCACGAAGGCGACGCGGCCGACGCCGCCCTCCTTAAGCGCCCGGAGGACCCAGGCGGCCATGGGCCGGCCCGCCACGGGCAAGAACGCCTTGCTCGGCGCCCCGTAGGACCGGGCCAGGGCGTCGTCCCTCCCGCCGCCGAGCACGAGCGCGTCCACACTGCTACCCTAACAAACTCCCGGCGACAGGAGCCGCCGGGAGTCGGGCAAGCCCTTTCCTCAGGGGTTCGAAGGCTTAGGCCTGGAGCTCGGCATGGCCTCGGGTCCTCGGTCGGACCAGTAGATAAAGGCGAGCAAGGGGGGCTCCTTCTCCCAAAGCTCCCGGGCCATGGGCTTCGCGGTCCAGACCGGCACCCACTGGCCCAGGGGGGCCTCGGCGTCCGGGGTCGCCCAGGTGATGGCGTAGGGAATCCAGTTGGCGAGGCAGGCCTCGCCGAGCTTCACCTCGGCCCCGCCCACCACCGTGGCCACCAGGCGCTGGGCGGGGCAGGCCACCGTAGGTACGTCCATGATCCCGCTGGTAAGCCTGAGCCCCTTCTCCGCCGGGGCCGAGAGGACGTAGACCGCCTCCGGGTCGTAGCCCTTGAAGACCACGAACCAGAACGACTTTGCTCCCTCCGGCGGGACCAGGTCCAGGGCGTAGAGCTGGCCGAGGAAGGGCAGCGCCTCCACCGGGTGGACCGGGGTGACCAGGAGGCGTCCCTGGGCGAGGACCGGAAGCGCGAGGACCAAAACGAGCGGTACAATCTTCCTCATACCTATCACCTCAAGTTTCATGATAGCACAAAAGAAATCGGCCGGGCCTAAGGGCCCGGCCGGGCTCGAGGTCGCGCTTACTGCGCCACCTCGACCGGGATCCGCTTGGCCCGTGCGGCCTCGACCTTGGGAAGGACGAGGCGCAGGACGCCGTTCTTGAACTCGGCCTTCACCTTGTCCGCGTCCACCTCCACCGGCAGGGTGAAGGAGCGGACGAAGGAGCCGTGCGGGATCTCCTGCAGGTAGTACCGGCGGACCTTCTCGTCGGCCTCGGGCTTGACCTCGCCGCGGATGGTGAGCTTGTTGCCCTCGAGGCTCACCTCGATGTCCTCCGCGCCGAGGCCCGGCGCCCACATCTCGAGCACCAGCGCCTCGTCGGTCTCGTAGAGGTCCACCGGCGCGACGTAGGTCGCCGTCCGCGCGGGACGCACGAGCTCGCTGAAGGCCTCGGTGAAGAGCCGGTCCATCTCGTCGAAGACCGAGAGCGGACCCCAGGTCCTGAAGGGCGTGATCTCCGCGGTGGGACGAAGCTCGCGCTTCACCAGCATCCGCCGTCACCCCCTTCCTGAGCCACTCGCAGCATATCATATGCGCGCATTTCTGTCAAGTAGTAGGCTGGGGACGTGGAGGTTCGCGCGATTCCCGTGGGGCCCCTGGCGGAGAACGCCTACCTCGCCTGGGAAGGGGGCCGGGGGGTCCTGATCGACCCCGGCGCCGAGCCCGAGACCCTGGAGGCGGCGCTAAGGGAGGCCAGTTTTACCCCCGAGGCCATCCTCCTTACCCACGCCCACTTCGACCACGTGGGGGCGGTGGCGCCCCTGGCTGAGGCCCACGGCCTGCCCGTCTACCTCCACGCCGCCGACCTCGACCTCTACCGCCGCGCCCCCGAGATCGCGCGCGCCTACGGCCTCGACCTCCCCCCGCCCCCCGAG
>JALVVO010000262.1 GCA_027023345.1 Thermaceae bacterium | reverse complement strand
GCGCCGGCGGGGCCTCGACGACCCGCACCGGCACCTCCGCCCCGCCGCGCTTGATCTGGATCTTGAAGTCCGGGGTCTCCAGGGTGAGCTCGCTGGCCCCGGTAGCCTCCATCGCCCGGAGGATCTCGCGAATCTCCTTGACCTTCATGCCCACCCCCTAGACCCGGCCAACGTACTCGCCGGTCCGGGTGTCCACCTTGATCACGTCGCCGACGTTGACGAAGAGCGGCACCTGCACCACCGCCCCGGTCTCCAGGGTCGCCGGCTTGGACCCGCCCGAGACGGTGTCGCCCTTGACCCCGGGCGGGGTCTCGACGACCTCGAGCTCGACCACCGTGGGCGGGGTGATCTTGATGATCCGGCCCTCGTAGACGTCGGCGAAGACCGTCATGCCCTCCTTCAGGTACTTGGCCGCCTCCCCCACGGTGGTGGCGGGCACGCTGTACTGGTCGTAAGTCTCGAGGTCCATGAAGACGTAGGCGTCGCCCTCGGGGTAGAGGTACTGCACCTCCTTGGTCTCGACGTAGATGTCCTCGAGGCGTTCGCCGGAGTTGAAGGTGCGCTCGATGGTGGCCCCGGTCTCGAGGTTCTTGAACTTGGCCACCACCTTGGCGCCGCCGCGCCCGATCTTCTGGTGCTGGTAGCTGATGCACTCCCAAAGGCTGCCGTCCATCTTCACCTTGGTGCCCGGCCGTAGGTCGGTTGCCGCTATCATCGTCCCCTCCTCACTGCCCTAGATTCTATGCGGCGAGCTCGGTGACCTCGGGGTGGAGGCCGAGCCGCTCGATCCAGCGCTCGTAGTCCGCCTCGGTGAGGGGAAACTTCCCCGCGAGCGCCACGATCATGGCCTCCATCACGTTGGTGCCGAAGCTCCGCCCCTCGATGCGGGGGGTGGTGGTGGCGAGCGTCCTCACCCCCCGCTCCTTGAGGAACGCGAGGTCCTCCGCGGTGGTGGTGTTCGCCACCACGATCTTGCCTTCAGCCCAGGGGGGCAGGTGGCGGCGGATGTAGAGGAAGTCCCCCGCGATCACGTCCGCCCGCTCGAAGTACTTGCTCCGCCAGTCGAGCTTTTGTTCCTCCTGCTTCTTGCCGGTGGGGTAGAGCCAGCTGAAGGGAAGCTTGGTGAAGACGGGGAGCAAGAGCCTCGCGAGCACGGCGAGCTGGGCCGGCGTGGTGAGCACGATCGGGATCCCGAGGGCGAAGACGAAGTCGCCGTACATCGTCTTCGCCCCCACCTGGTAGAAGGCCTCGGCCATGCCGAAGCGGTCCACCGCCGAGGGGATGAGCACGGTCTTGCCGCGAAAACCGAGCCGCTCGTCGAGCTCGAAGACCGCCCGGCGCTCGAGCGTTGCCTTGAGCCCGGAGCCGTCCACCACCGGGGTCTTCTCCGCCGCCCGGGCGAGCTTCAAAGCGTCCCGGATCACGTACCGCCGCCCGGCGGCGATCAGGTAGAGGTCGATACCCCCGAGGCCGATCGCGTCCACCCGGCCGTCGAGCTCCCGGATCAGCTCGATCGCCCGCCCGAAGTCGCCGTCGGTTCCAATGCGCTGAAGCTCTATTCGCTTCCCAAGGAGCTCGACCTCGGCCCGATGGTTCCGGCGAGAGGACCCCAGGGAAACGCTCACGACGCGCTTTTTCACGCTCTGATTCTATACCCCGAGGAGTTTCTTCATCTCCGCCGCGACGTTCTCCGGGGTGAAGCCGTAGCGGGCGTAGACCTCGTCCCCGGGGGCGCTCGCGCCGAACCCGGTGACCCCGAGCACGCGGTCGGCGTAGCGCTCCCAGCCGAAGGGGCTCGCCGCCTCCACCGCGAGCCGAGGCAGCTCGCCGAGCACCGCCCGCCGGTAGTCCTCGTCCTGGGCCTCGAAGAGCTCGAAGGAGGGCAGGCTCACCACCCGCACCGGATGGCCCTCGGCCTCGAGCAGGTCCGCCGCCTTGACCGCGAGCGCCACCTCGGACCCACTAGCGAGGATCGTCCCCACCGCCCCCTCGGGCTCCCGGAGCACGTAGCCCCCGCGAAGGAGCCCCTCGGCCTTCTCGCCGGTGACGTTCTCGACCTTCTGCCGGGTGAGCACCAGGGCCACCGGCCCTCCCTCGTGGGTGAGCGCCACCCGCCAGGCCCAGGCGGTCTCGAAGGCGTCGGCGGGTCGGATCACCAAAAGGCGCGGCATCGCCCGAAGGGCGGGCAGCTGCTCCACCGGCTGGTGGGTGGGGCCGTCCTCGCCGAGGGCGATCGAGTCGTGGGTCCAGACGTAGACCGGCCGGATCCCCATGAGCGCGGCGAGCCGCACCGCCGGGCGCATGTAGTCGGAGAAGACCAGGAAGGTACCGCCGTAGGGGAGGTAGCCCCTGTGCAGCACGAGGCCGTTTAAGATCGCGCCCATCGCGTGCTCGCGTACGCCGTAGTGGAGGTAGCGGCCGGTGGGGTTTTCCGGAGAGAAGTCGTCCATGCTGGGGGCCTTGGTGTTGTTCGAGGGGGTGAGGTCGGCGCTCCCCCCGAGGAGCTCGGGGATCCGCGCGGCAAGCCGCGCGATCACCTTGCCGCTTGCCGCGCGGGTGGCGAGCTTTTCGCCCAGGGCAAAGCCCTCCTCCAGGCCCTCGAGCGCCCCCTCGGGAAGCTTTTCCTCCCGCACCCGGCGGACGAACTCGGCGGCGAGCTCGGGGTACTTCCAGGCGTAGTTCTCAAGCAAGGTTTCCCAGGCCTCCTGGGCCTCGGCGCCCCGGTCGGCCACCGCCTGGAAGTCGGCGTAGACATCGGGGGGGATCTCGAAGGGCGGGTAGGGCCAGCCGAGCCGCTCCCGGGTCGCCTTCACCGCCTCCTCCCCGAGCGGCGCGCCGTGGACCTTGGGGTCGTCCTGGAGGGGGCTGCCGTAGCCGAGGTGGGTGCGGACCGCGATCAGGGTGGGGCGGCCAAGCTCCTCCCGAGCAAGGCGCAGGGCGTTCCGGATCGCGGCGAGGTCCTCGCCGTCCTCGACCCTCAGCACCTGCCAGCCGTAGGCGGCAAACCGGCCGAGCACGTCCTCGGTGAAGGCGAGGTCGGTACGCCCGTCGATGGAGACGCGGTTGTCGTCCCAGAGCACGATCAGCTTGCCGAGCTTCCAGGTCCCGGCGAGGCTCGCGGCCTCGGCGCTGACCCCCTCCATCAGGTCCCCGTCGGAGGCGATGACGTAGGTCCAGTGGTCCACCACCGGGAAGCCCTCGCGGTTGAACTCGGCGGCGAGCTTCTTCTCGGCAAGGGCCATGCCCACCGCGGCGCCAAAGCCCTGCCCCAGGGGACCGGTGGTCACCTCGACCCCCGGGGTCAGGCCGTACTCGGGGTGCCCCGGGGTCTTCGAGCCCCACTGGCGAAAGCGCTTGAGCTCCTCCAGGGGAAGGTCGAAGCCGGAGAGGTGCAAAAGCGCGTAGAGGAGCATCGAACCGTGCCCCGCGGAGAGCACGAAGCGATCGCGGTCGGGCCAGGCGGGGTCCTTGGGGTTGACCTTGAGGAAGTCGTGCCAGAGCACGTAGGCCATGGGGGCGGCGCCCATGGGCATGCCCGGGTGGCCCGACTTGGCCCGTTCGATGGCGTCGATGGCCAAGAAGCGGAGGGCGTTGATGGCCAGGCGTTCGCGGTCCTTCATGCCCCCATCTTATGCGCCCGCGCCTCCCAGTCCGCCCGGGAGATCGCCATCAGGGCGTCCTCCTCGCCGCCGGGGGCGGGCAGGAAGCCGACCAGGCGGAACCCCGCCTTCTCGAAGGCCCGCCGGGCGCGCGCGTTCCAGCGGAAGGTGCGGAGCTCGACCCGCTCGAGCCCCAGCTCCCCAAAGGCGTAGTCGAGCGCCCGTGCCACCGCCGCCGGCCCGTACCCCTTCCCCCAGCGGTCCTTGGCCGAGAGGATGATGCCGAGCGTCGCCTTCCGCCCGTCGATCTCGTAGAGCTCCACCGCCCCGATCCACTCCCCCCGCTCGTCCAGGATCCCGAAGGCGACGCGATCGCCGCGCCGGAGCTCGGCCTCGACGATGCGGCGAAAAAGCCAGAAGGGAAGCCGGAGCGGCCGGTGGCCGTTCAGGCGGGCGATCTCGGGGTCGCGGAAGGCGGCGAAGAACCGCCGCCACTCCTCGTCGCTGAGCCCCTCGCGGAAGTCCTTGAGGCCGACCTCAGGCACCGCTAAAAGCTTAAGGCCGCGGCCCCGGGGACCGCGGCCAAAACGCCCCTCGGCCTTAGGGGTAGAGCCCGCGGAGGGCGCGGGCCTCGAGCACCCGGGTCGCGGCCACGATGTAGGCCGCGGTCCTGAGGGGGACTTTTTGGTCCTCGGCGGTCTGCCAGACCGCCTCGAAGGCCTCGGTGATCACCCGGCGGAGGTTCTCGTTCACCTCCTCCTCGGTCCAGAAGTAGGAGTTGAAGTCCTGAACCCACTCGAAGTAGGAGACGATCACGCCGCCGGCGTTGGCGATCACGTCGGGCACCACCAGGATGCCCCGTTCGTTCAAGATGTCGTCGGCCGCCGGGGTGGTGGGGCCGTTCGCCCCCTCGACCACCATCTTGGCCTTGATCTTCCATGCGTTCTGCTCGGTGATCGCCCCCTCCAAGGCCGCGGGGACCGCGATCTCGGCGGGCAGGCCGAAGAACTCCGCCGCCGGCACCGGCTCGGCCTTGGGGTAGCCGCGCACCCCGCCGGCCTCGGCCACGTACTTCAAGAGGTCGTAGGGGTCGATGCCCTTCTCGTTGTAGATCGCCCCGGTCACGTCGGCGATCCCCACCACCCGGGCGCCGTGGTCGAAGAAGGCGCGGGCGGCGGCGTTGCCCACGTTACCGAAGCCCTGGATGATCACCCGGCTGCCCTCGATCGAGAGGCCGATCTTCTTGGCCGCCGCCGCGGCGACGAAGAAGACGCCGTTGCCGGTGGCGTCCTGGCGGCCGAGCGAGCCCCCCAGGGGAATCGGCTTGCCGGTGACCACGCCGGGGGCGGTGGTGCCCACGTTCATCGAGTAGGTGTCCATCATCCAGGCCATCTCGCGCTGGCCGGTGCCCACGTCGGGAGCGGGCACGTCGCGCTGGGGACCGATCAGGATCCCGATTTCCGAGGTGTACCGGCGGGTGAGCCGCTCGAGCTCGGCCGAGGAGAGCTTCGCGGGATCCACCCGGATGCCCCCCTTGCCGCCCCCGTAGGGCAGCCCCACCGCGGCGTTCTTAATCGTCATCCAGGCGGCCAGCGCCATCACCTCGGAGAGCGTCACCGCCGGGTGGTAGCGCACGCCCCCCTTGGCCGGCCCCCGGGAGGTGTTGTGGTGCACCCGGTAACCCTCGAAGTGGGCCACGGTGCCGTCGTCCATGCGGATGGGCACGTCCACGATCAGGACGCGCTTGGGGCGCTTCAGGGTCTCGGCCCAGTAGGCGAGCGGCCCCAGGTAGGGGATGACCCGATCCACCTGCTCGAGGTAGGTCTTCCAGGGACCCTCGGCCTCCTTGGGGATGAAGGAAAGCGGCTCGTGCTTCATGGATACACCCCTCTCAGACGGGTGGCCTCGTCCACCCGCTGGATCGCGATGCGCTGCGCGGCGCAGCGAAGCGGGAGGCCCCGCTCGCGGGCGTAGGCCTCGACCTGGTCGAAGGCGCGGACCAGGGCGCTCTTGAGTTGCTGCCTAACCTTTCGCTCGTCCCAGAAGTACTCGGAAAGATCCTGCACCCACTCGAAGTAGCCGATCACCAGGTTGCCCCCGGCGGCGAGGATGTGGGGGACCACGATCACCCCGCGCTCGCGAAGGATCTCGTCGGCGCCGGCAGTCACCGGCACGTTGGCCCCTTCGACCACCACCTTGGCGTGGACCTCCCCGGCGTTGTCCTCGTGGATCACGTGCTGGTAGGCGGCGAGGACCAGGTAGTCCACCGAAAGCGCGAGCAGCTCGGCGTTGGTGATGGCCTCGGCGGGGAAGCCCTCGAAGGTGCCCTCGCGCTCGAAGTGGGCCTCGAGGGCGGGGACGTCGAGCCCCCGGCCGTCGTAGATCCCGCCGACGTCCATCGAGACCGCCACCACCCGGGCCCCGAGGCGGTGGAGCACCCGGGCCACTGCCCGGCCCACCGAGCCGAAGCCCTGCACCGCCACCCGGGCGCCCTCGAGGGCGAGCCCAAAGCGCGAGGCGTAGCGCTCGGTGACGTGCACGAGCCCGATCGCCACCGCGTCGGCGCGCCCCCGGGTACCGCCCAGGCGTTCGGGCTTGCCCACCACCACCGCGGGCTCGATGAAGCCCTTGGCCTGGGCGTAGGTGTCCATGAACCAGGCCATCACCTGCTCGTCGGTGCCGTAGTCGGGGG
>JALVVO010000261.1 GCA_027023345.1 Thermaceae bacterium | reverse complement strand
CCGCCCGGCCCGAGGTCCAGACCTTCCGCGCCCCCGACTGGATGTCCAAGGACCAGCGGGCCCTCGTCGAGGCCCGGGCCCAGGCCCTCGGCTACCTCTACCTTGCCGATTTCCTCGATACCCTCGAGGCCGTGCGGGCCGACGTCAGCGCCGCCTCCGCGTTGCTGGGCTCGGCGCGGACGGCCGAGGTCCGTCGGCTCTTGGACCGCGCCTGGTGGCGCTACGCCACTCGCGTCGAGCCGGTGGTATCGGTGGCGGTTGGGCCGATGGCGCGACGGGTCTCGATGCTGCTCGAGCGCCTCCGTCGGGTGCCCGGCATCCGCACCACCGACCTGACCACGATGTACACGCTCCTCGGTGGCCTCAAGGAGCACTTCCTGCGGGGCGGGCATGCCCCCACCACCCGGATCTGGCTCAAGCTCCAGGCCTTCGCGCTCGGCTTCACCGGCCTACCTCGCGCGGTCTTCTTCCTGCTCGCCGGTGCCCTGGCCCTCTTCCCGCTCTACCTGATCCGGCTGACCTTCGGAGGTCGGAACGTCTACTGGCGGCTCCTCGGCTTCGCCTTCTTCTTCCTGCTCTTGCCCGCGATCGTCGAGGCGATCACCTACCTGAGCGACATCCTCGCGAACTATGGCGGGTTGCCTCAGCTCGCGACCTTGATCAACCTCTCGGTCTTGCAGAGCCTCCCGGCGCAGCTGGGTTGGGGGATCTCGATCTTCCTGGTCATCGTGCTGGCCGGCTGGGGCCTCCGCGGCATCGCCCAGCAGTTCGGCCTCCTGAGCGAGCGACGCGGCGCCGCGCCCACCACCACCCAGACCCTTTCTCCCACCGTCACCGCCGAGTCGGTGATCGAGTGGGACGAGGAGTTTTGATCTGAGGTGACGAGAGGGGCCCCGGCGCGCCGGGGCCCTCGTTTAGGCGGGGGTTAGAAAAGGCGGAAGGTGAAGTCGGCGTAGCTGGCCTCGTTGGTAGAGAACCAGCGGAAGAGCAGGGTGCGGGCCTTGTTCCAGTGCTCGAAGATCTTCCGGTAGGTGGTGTCCTTGGCGGCGAGCTCGGCGTAGAGGTTCTCGGCCTCCCGGAAGGCGAGCCTCAAAAAGTCCCTGGGGAAGGGGCGGAGCTGGACCCCGTAGGAGAGCAGCCGGGCCAGGGCCTCGGGGTTCTTTTGGTCGTAGGCGGCGAGGGCCCAGGCGTTGGCCTCGCGGCTCGCGGAGACCAGCGCCTCCTGGTGTTCTCGGGGGAGCTTGGCGTAGGCGCGCCGGTTCACCACCGCGTGCAGCGTGGTGCCCGGCTCCCACCACCCGGGATAGTAGTAATAGGTCGCGACCTTGTAGAAGCCGAGCTTCTCGTCATCGTAGGGGCCGACCCACTCGGTGGCGTCGATCCGCCCCGACTTCAGCGCCGGAAGGATCTCGCTGGCCGGCAGGGTCACGGTCTTGACCCCGATGCGCCGCAGCACCTCGCCGCCGAGACCGGGGATCCGCATGCGCAGGCCCCGGAAGTCGGCGGCCCGGTCCACCGGGAAGCGGAACCAGCCCCCCATCTGGAGCGAGGTGTTCCCCGCGGGCAGGCCGAGGACGCCGTAGGCGTCGAAAAGCTCCTTGTTCAGCAGGTCGTTGCCGCCCCCCTGGTCCAGCCAGGCGTTCTGCTGCCGAGCGGTGAGCCCGAAGGGGAGCGCGGTAGGGAAGGCGAAGGCAGGGTGGAGCTTGGTGTAGTAGTAGACCGCGGTGTGGCCGATCTCCACCGTGCCCTTCTGCACCGCCTGGAGGATCTCGAGGGGCTTGGTGAGCTCGCCCGCCGGATGGACCTCGATGGTGAAGCGCCCCCCGGTCAGCTCGGCGACCCGCCGGCCGAGTAGTTCGGCGGCGCCGTAGATCGTGTCCAGGGACTTCGGCCAGCTGGTGGCCATCCGCCAGCGCACGCGGCGGGCGGTCTGAGCGTAGACTGGCCCGAAGACGCTGGAGGCGGCCACCCCCGCGACCGCGCGTTTGATAAACGTACGTCTGCCGATCTTCTTTTCCGCCATACTTCGCCCATCATAGCGGATTCGATTTGCCACTTGGGCGGTTCTTCCTATACTGGGGGGCGTGCCCGAGCGCACCCTCATCGTAGTGGAGTCGCCGGCCAAGGCGCGCACCCTCGAGCGCATCCTGGGGAAGGGCTACGAGGTCAAGGCGAGCCTTGGACACGTGGTGGACCTCCCCGAGCGCCGGCTCGGGGTGGACGTGACGCGCGACTTCGCTCCCGAGTACGAGATCAAGAAGGGCAAGAAGAAGGTCGTCGAGGAGCTGAAGCGGGCGGCGAAAAGGGCGAGCCGGGTGCTGGTCGCCACCGACCCCGACCGCGAGGGGGAGGCGATCGGCTACCACGTGGCGAGCCTCTTGGAGCTCGAGCCCACCGCCCCCATCCGCGCCGAGTTCCACGAGATCACTCCCCGGGCGATCAAGGAGGCGATCCGGCGTCCCCGGGCGATCGACCTCAAGAAGGTCGACGCCCAGCAGGCCCGCCGGGTCCTCGACCGGCTGGTGGGCTATAACCTCTCCCCCCTGCTCTCCGAGAAGTTCCGAAAGCGGGCGCTCTCCGCCGGCCGGGTGCAGTCGGTGGCGCTTCGGCTCGTGGTCGAGCGCGAGGAGGAGATCGAGGCCTTCAAGCCGCAGGAGTACTGGGAGGTCTCGGCCGAGTTCGAGACCGACCGCGCCCGCTTCGCCGCCCAGCTCTACGAGGTGGACGGCCGACGGGTGCGGGAAAAGCGGGGCGGGAAGGAGGTCTTCCTTCTCACCTCCGAGGGCGAGGCGCGGGCGGTTGAGGCCCGGGCCCGGGAAGCGGGGGTCTACCGGGTCGCCGCGGTCGAAACCAAGGAGCGCCAGAAAAAAGCCCCGCCCCCCTTCACCACCAGCACCCTGCAGCAGGCGGCCTCCAGCCGGCTCGGCTGGAGCGCGGGGCGGACGATGTGGGTGGCCCAGCGGCTCTACGAGGGCGTGGACCTCGGCGGCGAGCGGGTGGGCCTCATCACCTACATGCGCACCGACTCGACCCGGGTTGCCCCGGAAGCGGTCAAGGAGGCGCGGGGCTTCATCGCCCAAACCTTCGGCGAAGCCTACCTACCTGAAAAGCCCCCCGCCTATCGGGCCAAGAAGGGCGCCCAGGACGCCCACGAGGCGATCCGGCCGACCAGCGTTGAGCGAACGCCGGAGAAGGTGCGCCCCTACCTCACCGACGAGGAGGCAAAGCTCTACGAGCTCGTCTGGCGCCGCTTCGTGGCGAGCCAGATGAAGCCCGCCCGCTACCGCCACACCGCCGCCCGCCTCGAGGCCGCCGGCCTCGTCTTCCGGGCCAGCGGGAGCGAGCTCGTCTTCGACGGCCACCTTCGGGTCTGGGGCCGGGACGAGGAGGAGCGGTCCTTGCCCGCCCTTCGGGAAGGGGAGGCGGCGCGGCTTTTCAACCTCGCGCTTGAGCAGAAGTTCACCCAGCCCCCGCCCCGCTACACCGACGCCACCCTGGTCAAGACCCTCGAGGAGCTCGGCATCGGCCGGCCCTCGACCTACGCGCCCACCATCGAGACCCTGGAGAAACGCGCCTACGTCGAGCGCGAGGGGCGGGCGCTCAAGCCCACCCCGCTCGGGCGCGAGGTGGTGGGGTTTTTGAAGGAACACTTTCCCCGCGTCCTCGCCTACGACTTCACCGCCCAGATGGAGGAGGAGCTCGACCGGGTCGAGGAGGGGAAGCGCCCCTGGCCGGAGGCGGTGCGGGTCTTCTTCGAGCCCTTCATGGAGGAGTTCGAGAAGGTCCCCCGGAAGACCTGCCCGGTCTGCGGGCGGCCCCTCGAGCTCAAGGTGGGGCGCTTCGGCGCCTTCCTCGGCTGCACCGGCTACCCCGAGTGCACCTACACCGAGCCCCTGGAGGAGCGTCGCGAGGCCGAGCCCATCGGCGAGACCTGCCCCAAGTGCGGGGCGGAGCTCGTGCGCAAGTGGGGGCGCTACGGCCCCTTCATCGCCTGCAGCCGCTACCCCGAGTGCGACTACACCCGCGACGGAGCCCCCTCCACCGGCATTGCCTGCCCGAAGTGCGGGGTCGGCGAGATCGTGGCCAAGAAAAGCCGCAAGGGCCGGACCTACTGGCGCTGCAGCGAGACTTCTTGCGACTTCGTGGTCTTCGACCCGCCGACCGAGGAGAAGTGCCCCAAGTGCGGCTGGATCATGGTGAAGAAGGGGAAGGCCGGGGTGCTGAAGTGCTCGAACCCCGACTGCGAGGACTACGCCTACCCCAACCTGAAGTCCCGCCCCGCCCGCACGAAAAGCGCGAAGAAGGGGAAGAAGGCGAAGACCAAGGCCAGGGGGAAGAAGGCGGGTTGGGCGGAGCTTTCCTCCTTCCTCGACGCGCTTGCCGAGGACGAGGCCGAGATCGCCCGCCTGGTAGAGGGCGAGGGCAAGGAGCTTCCCGAGGCCGCCCAGGCGCTCGGCCTTTCCGAGGAGGAGGCGAGGAAGCTCCACAAGCGCGCCCTCTTCAAACTGCGCATGGCCTACGGCCGGGCGAAGAAGGAAAAGGCCGCGGTCGCGTAGGAACGTGCCCCGCGCCCTTTGCGCGGAAAAGGGCGTGATCCCGGGACGAAGGGACAATCGCCTACCGCCGGATCGCCGGCCGTTCGAGCCCCGCCGGGGTCGTGCGCAAGCGACTCCTCGGCTGCCCCGGGGTGGAGAACCACGACGTCTCCTGGACCGAGTGGGGCAACCTGGGACGGGCGCCGACCGGGCAGGGGCGGAGCCCCCGAGCCCCTCGGCCTGGGGCATGCGCTAGGCGTGTTCGAGCAAAAAGGGGCTCCACAGGGGCTCGGGAAGCCCCTCGAGGAGCGCGAGGATTTGAGCCAGACGCTCGGGCACCGCCATGCCTAGGCGAGGTCTTCCAGGATCTCCCGGATCCCCTTCTTCCAGGGTGTAGAGGCTCGCCTCGGAGTAGCGGAGCCGGTGCACCAGGTCTACGAACTCCTAGGGGTGATCGGCGTCGAAGACGACCACGAACTCCTGGTCGTCGATGCCGTGAGTAGCTGGTATTGAGCCGCACGCCGGTGAAGGGGGCGGAGAGGTAGATGTGCTCGTCCATCGTCCCCTGCCGGGTGGGGGGGAGAGCTTGTACCACTCGCGTTTTTTCACGAAGGGTAGACGAAAAGGTACTTCCCTTCGCCGGGCCGGAGCTCGACCCCCTCGCCCTCGGGGTTGTAGCGGTCCACGTAGATCGGGCGCTTTTGCATGGAGAGGAAGCTATGAGGCTGGGAGAGGTAGCCGGCGAGGCGGGTGCGGTTCAGCCCCGCCTGCATCGTCTGAAAGAGGGCGGGGTCGACGAAGGCGATCCGCCAGAGCATGAAGTCGGCGTCGGCGCGGAAGCCCACCAGGGAGTAGGTGCGGAGGATGAAGTCGTCCCGCCCCGCCCAGGCCTCGACCGCCTCGGCGAACTCGGCCTTGGCCTTTTCCTTGGGAGGAAGCCGCCGGAAGGCGGGGTCGAGCTTGAAAAAAGGCGTAGTTCGGAAACTGCCGCCGGGCCCGGTCGAGGGCCTTCTTGAGCGCCAACCCGGCAGGGTCCACGTCGAACATGCGCCGGGTGGGCGCTTCCTTGTACTCGCGCACCTCGGGCTTCGCCCTCATTCGCGGATAAGTCTATCGGATTTTTGGTTATTCGTCGCAAGCGCCCAGCCGGGTCTGGCGGGTCCAGCGCACCTGCCCCTGCCAAACGAGGCCCTCGAGCAGCCAGAGCCCGGGGCGGGAGGGATGCAACGCGGGGTGGAGTTCCTCGGGTAGCCCCCGCCAGTCCTCCTCGAAGCAGGCGAGGAGGCGGACGCGGGGGCCGGGGTCCGCCGCCTGGCTGCGCCAGGGTTCCCCGGCGGCGTACCAGACCCGGGCCCAGCCCTCGGGGGTCGGGCCCTCGTAGTAGGCCCAGTCGCGGGGGAAGAGGACGTGGAGCTCCCGAACCCGGAGGCGGCCGTTCTCGACCCGGCCCTCGACCTCGACCCGCATCCCCGGGGCCAGGAAGTCGAGGAGGGCGAGGTCGCCGGCGAGGACCCGGCTGCCCACCACGACCTCGGGGGCGGTGGCCTGGACCCGGCCGTAGTAGGCGTAGTCGTCGTCGTAGGTTTCTCCCTCGCGCTCCTCAGGCGAGCGCTTTCCTTCGTCGTGCTCCCGTTCGGTTTCCCTTTCCGGCTCCTTTCCCTCGCGTTCGTCGTCCTTCCTTTTTTCGTCGTCGTGCTCGCCCTTCCCGCGGCCGTCCTCCTCGTGCCTGTCCCGGTCGTCGCGGGGCTCGCCCTTGTCGCGGTCCAGGGG
>JALVVO010000260.1 GCA_027023345.1 Thermaceae bacterium | reverse complement strand
GGGGGGCACCGGGGGCGCGGGCGTAGATCACCGCCCGCACCACCCCGGCGTAGGGGTCCTCGCCGCCGAAGTCGGAGAGGAAGAAGACCGGCCGCATGCCCGTATTATGGGCGTATGTACCGGCGCATCCTGGTCCCCACCGACGGCAGCGAGTGCGCCCGCCGGGCCGAGGCGGAGGCGCTCCGGCTGGCCCAGGCCACCGGCGGCAAGGTGACCTTCCTCCACGTGCTCGCGAGCCCCAGCACCCTGGTGCCCCTGCCCGCGCTGCCCGACGACCTCGACTACGGCCTGGCCAAGGCCTTTCAAAACCTCGCCGACGAGGTGCTCGAGGCCGCCCTCAAGCGGGCCAAGGAGGCCGGGGTCGAGGCCGAGGCCCGCCTCCGTCGGGGCGACGACGTGGCCTACGA
Source organism: Thermaceae bacterium (assembly GCA_027023345.1). Lineage (GTDB taxonomy): Bacteria > Deinococcota > Deinococci > Deinococcales > Marinithermaceae > WFXV01. Next base: position 5,944 of record JALVVO010000260.1, on the reverse strand, counting down.
GATCCTCGCCGAGGCCCCCGGCTACGACGTGGTGGTGATGGCGCCGCGCGGCCGGAGCCTGCGGCGCTTCTTGCTCGGCTCGGTGACCCAGGCGGTGCTCGACCGGAGCCCGGTGCCGGTCCTGGTGGTCTCCTGCCAGGGGTAGAATGGGGCCGTGGCCCGGATCCGCATCGCCCAGGGCGACATCACCGAGTTCGCCGGCGACGCCATCGTCAACGCCGCCAACAACTGGCTGAAGCTCGGCGCCGGGGTCGCGGGGGCGATCCGCAAAAAGGGCGGCCCCGAGATCCAGGCCGAGTGCGACCGGATCGGCCCCATCCGGGTCGGCGAGGCGGCGATCACCACGGCGGGGAAGCTCCCCGCCCGCTACGTCATCCACGCGGCGGTGATGGGCGACGAGCCGGCGAGCTACGAGAGCGTCCGACAGGCGACGAAAAGCGCCCTTGAGCTTGCGGTGGCAAAGGGCTTGAAGACCGTCGCCTTTCCCCTGCTCGGTACCGGGGTGGGCGGCCTGGACAAGGAGCGGGTCGCCCGGATCATGCTCGAGGAGATCAAGGCCGCGCCGGACACCCTCGAGGTCACCCTCTACGGCTACACCCCCGAGGACGCCGAGATCCTCCGCCGGGCCCTTTAGATGCGGATCCTTCGCTTCCAGAGCCAGGGCTTTCGCAACCTGCGCCCGGGGGAGCTCCTGCTCCCTTCCGGGATCACCGCGCTGGTGGGGAAGAACGCCGCCGGGAAGACGAATCTCCTCGAGGCCCTCTACCTCGCAAGCGGGGGCGAGCTGAGGGGCGCGGCGGCCGAGCGCGTCGCCTTCGGCGAGCGGGAGGCCTGGATCGCGGCCGAGCTCGAGGGGCTGCTCGGCCGCTACCGCCTGGAGCAGCGGATCAGCCCGGAGGGGCGCGCGCTCCGCCTGAACGGCGCCCCGGCGAGCTTCCGGGAGCTCGCCGGCCTCCCCGGGGCGGTCTGGCTGCGCCCCGAGGACCTGGCCATCGTCAAGGGCGCCCCCGAGGACCGGCGGCGCTTCCTCGACGCCCTGATCGCCCGCTTCTCCCCCCGCTACCGGGTGCTGCAATCCGCCTACGAGCGGGCCCTGCGGCAGCGAAACGCGGCCTTGAAGGCGGGGGGGCGGGGGGTCGAGCCCTTCAGCGAGCAGGTCGCCCTTTACGGGGCGGAGATCCTGAGGCTCCGCCGCCGCATGGTGCAGCGGCTTCGCCCCCTCGCCGCCGAGCTCTTCCGGGCGCTGGCGCTGGGGGAGCTTTGGCTCGGGCTGGTCGAGACCGCGGCCCCGGAGCGGCTGCGGGAGAAGCTTTTTGAGCGGCTTCCGGAGGAGCTCGAGCGCGGGGTCACTCTTTCCGGTCCCCACCGGGACGACCTCGCCCTCCGCCTGGACGGCCGCGACGCGGTGCGGTTCGCGAGCCGGGGGGAGGCCCGCACCGTCGCGCTGGTCCTCCGCCTCGCCGAGCACCGCCTCTTGGAGGAGCACCACGGCGAGCCGCCGGTCCTTTTGCTCGACGACGTGGTGGCCGAGCTCGACGAGACGCGCCAGCGGGCGCTCCTCGCCCACATTCGGGGCGTGGAGCAGGCAGTGGTCACCGCCACCCACGAGCCCGTTGGCGTGGACCGGGTGGTGCGGATCGAGGCCGGCGCCTGGGAGGTCTCCCGTGCGTAAGGGACGGCCGGTGGCGATTGCCGAGCTCATGGGCGAGTTCCTGCGCCGGCGGGAGATCCGCCGGGGGCTCCTCGTTGGCCGGGTGCTTGCGCTCTGGCCGAAGGTCGTGGGACCGGAGCTCGCCCGGCTCACCCGCGCCGAGGGGTTCCGGAGCGGGGTGCTCCGGGTGGTGGCGAGGGACCACGTCCTCGCCCACCAGCTCGCCTACCAAAAGCCCGCCATCCTCGCCAAGTACGCCCACGAGCTGGGTGCGGGCGTGGTGCGGGAGGTGCGCTTTTCGGTGGGGCCGGTCCTCGCCCCGGCCCCGCCTCCGGCGGAGGAGGCCCCCGCGCCCCCGCCGCTCGACCCGGAGGCGGAGGCCTGGCTCCTCGAGACCCTTCGTCCGCTCCCCGATCCGCTCAAGCGGCCCGCCCTCAAGGCCGGGCGGGGTCTTTTGCGCCGGGTTCGCTCGGCGCCCCGGTGTCCGGTCTGCGGGGGGGTGGCCGAGGAGGAGGGCGAGTCCTGTCCGAGCTGCCGGCTCCGCCTCGAGCTGCCCCTGGTCCGGGCCGAGGCCGAGCGGCTCGTCCGGGGCGAGGCGCCCCGGCTCGCGGGCGACCTGGCCGCGGCCGCCCGGTACCGGGCCGGAGAGGTGCTCGAGGCCGCCCTCCGCCGGCTCGCCGAGGCGGCGGTGGAGGATTCCCGCCGGGTGCCCGAACTCCTCGACGCCGCCCTCGTCTACCTCAAACTGAGGACCGGTCGGGATCCGCGCCCCGCCGACCTCGGTCTCCTCCCCCCGCCGGTCCGGAGCCTTCTCGCCTCGCGTCTCGGCCACCGGTCATAATGGGAACATGGCGTCTGGCGATAGCAAAATCAAAGCGGGCTACATTTGGATGAACGGTCGCTTCGTGCCCCAGGAGGAGGCCACCGCGAGCGTCCTCTCCCACGCGCTCCACTACGGCACCAGCGCTTTCGAGGGCATCCGGGCCTACGCCACCGAGCGGGGCCCGGCGGTCTTCCGGCTAAGGGAGCACGTCGAGCGGCTTTTCGCCTCGGCGAAGGCGATCTTCCTGGAGATCCCCTACACGAAGGAGGAGATCGAGCGGGCGATCCTCGAGACCATCAAGAAGAACGGTTGGAAGTCCTGCTACATCCGCCCCCTCGCCTGGTACGGCGACAACTCGCTGGGGGTGAACCCGCTGCCCAACAACCCCGCCCAGGTGATGATCGCCACCTGGGAGTGGGGGGCCTACCTCGGCGAGGAGGCGATCCGGAAGGGCGCCCGCCTCATCACCAGCTCCTGGCGGCGCTTCCCCGGCGACGTGATGCCGGGCAAGGCCAAGGTCGGCGGCAACTACGTGAACTCGGCGCTCGCCAAGATGGAGGCCCTGAAGGCCGGCGCCGACGAGGCGATCCTCCTGGACGCCCAGGGCTTCGTCGCCGAGGGCTCGGGGGAGAACCTCTTCTTCGTCCAGGACGGGGTGATCTACGCGGTGGAGACTTCGGTCACCCTCCCCGGGATCACCCGCGACGCGGTGATCCGGATCGCCCGGGACCTCGGCTACCGGGTGGAGATCGCCCATCGGGTCACCCGCGACGTGCTCTACGCCGCCGACGAGGTCTTCATGACCGGCACCGCCGCCGAGGTCACCCCGGTCTCCTACATCGACTGGCGCCCCATCGGCACCGGCCAGGCCGGCGAGATCACCATGCGGCTCCGCCAGGTCTACCTCGAGGCCGCCACCGGCAAGCGCCCGGAGTACGCGGACTGGCTGACCTACATGGAGTAGGCGAGAGGATCGGGGTTCCCAAAAAGGTGGGCTTGATCCGGCGTTCGTTCAACGCCTGTTCTTGAATACGCCCCGAGCGGGCCCGGTGCTAGTGCCTAATGCTTGGAACGCATTCGCATTAATCGCCTTCGCGGAACGGTGAAGGCGCCCTTCCCTTTCGATGATCGGAATGTGTATGGCCACTAGCGAGTGGGAGAGGTAAGTTCTGGAGCTTCCAAGCGGGCCTGAGGCGGCTTGCTGTTTAAGGGGGGACGCCGTTGGTCCCGCGGGGAAGGAAGATGAGCGTACCGTGTTTGCCGGAGAAGGAGTGGAGCGTCCTTTATGCGGTAAACGAAGACTGGGAAATATACAGACCATTAGCGGCATCGTCCGCAGGTTGATCGAGCTCGCTTCCAAAGCACCGGAGTACGTGCTCAAAAAGAAAGCATGGCCTGCGGGCCCGATGAGCGAGAGATCTTGGGCACTCTAAAGCGGTTGCGCGCTCTCGGGTTGGTGAGGGTGGCTCACGAAGTTGGGTCGGTCCTCCGGTCGGTCCGGCGCCTGGATGCGTTCGACCGCGAGCCCGAGCGCTACGGGTTCCTGGCGAACGAAGGCCTACGCCCCTGTTGCCGGAGCTAAGCGAAAGACGGTGGGGCGTGGTGCCCCTGAGCAAACCGAAAGCCCTCTGCGGCAAGGAGGTTGAGGTCGTGGGCTTAGGGCATGCGCATGAGGCGTGGATTGGTTCGGCCCCGGCGCCGTTCCATGCGGCGGGTGGAGCCGAGACGGAAGTTCGCCCCGTTTCCAACTGCACACTGTCTTCATTTAAATCGGGAACGATCGCGCATCGTTGGCGCCTGTCCGGGAGAACCGCCGCATCTAAGGCTCAAAACGTCTACCCCGTAGCAATCAACAAACTAGGATGTTGACAAACTCGACTTTTTTTTGCTACGCTTCTTACTGAAGCGGCGCCGCTTCAGATCCAAATACGGGAGGTGGTCTGGATATGAGGAGGGCGCTGATTCCGCTCCTGGTCTTGGGGCTTTTGCTCCTCGGCGTGTCGCCTGCGATGGCGGCGGGGGAACAGGTAAAGGCCGCGCTGCCTGCGCAGCAGGATGAGGTTGTGCAGGTGGTGGTGCCGGCCACAGATCAGATGGAAGATTCTCTAGGGGATGAGGAACTTGCAGAAATCGAAGGCGAGGGCCTGATTGGTGCATTCGCAGGTGCCTTATTTGGGATGGTATTGGGTGCTCTCAAGTACCTGGCCGTGACGGCATGGAATGAAGCTCATGGTCGGCACACTGCAAGCATTGGTGGTGCTTTGAGTGCAATAGGGAATGGAGCACTTGACGGAGCTATTACGGGATTGGTTTTTCCTGATCCGTGATGCGGGATTAAGAGCTTAAGAACTGTGGTATGGGCGCGGGTGTAAAAAGTATCCCGTGCCCATAATTAGGAGGGTGGGTAATAATGGGGGCAGGTGGAGTGGTAAAAGGTTTTTTAGACGCTCTTCGTGCAGCCCTGGTGGCAACAGGCGTGGTCGCGTCACTTGATGTCGTAATTAGAAACAAGCAGTTTGATAGTGTTGAACTAGTCTATAGTTGGGTGCTCGGATTTTCCATTTGGGCCTTTTTAAACTTTGTGTCAAGAAGGAGGAGCAGGGAGGGGCGAGGTGGGTAGTTGCTATGATGTGGTGCTTACACGCAAAAGAAGCCTCTTGGACATTATTACTTCCAGTTGCGTCCGGTAGCCCAGCGCCTGGTGCAAACGTCAGGTGTTGCATAGGTTCCGGTGCTCGTCAAAGCCCGCTGCAGTTCTAATACCTTCGGGCGATGAATAACCCAAGGTGAGAAGTCGAGGGTTGGCGCAGTGAATCTTCGAGTTTGGGTCCTAGCAGCGATTTTGGCGTACTCCGTCACATTAGCGGAGAGAGTACCTTACCGCCCCCTCCGCTACACCCACGTAGTCGGTCAGACGGACTGGTACACCTGCGGGGCGGCGGCGGTGGCGACGCTGCTTGCGTACTACTACAACGACCCGGCGACGGAGGAAGCGGTTCTCGAGGTCGCCATCGAGGAGACCAAGAAGTCCGGTAAGGACCCCTTAAAAGGCCTCACCGCCCTCTCGCTCAAGCGCGCCTTGGAGAAACGCGGCTACCGGGTGAAGGCCTACCGGGTGAACCTGGAGCAACTCGCCGACTACTTTCGCCGGGGCGGGCTCCCCGTGGTGGGGCACGTGACGAGGCCCCAGCTCCACTTCCTGGTGATCGCGGGGATCGTGGACCCGCCCCAGGGCGGCCCACCCCAGGTGCTCCTCGCCGACCCCTCCTGGGGCCGGCGGATCGTGCCCTTAGAAGCTTTGGTGACGGAGAAGGGCTTTTCCGGGGTGATCCTGCTCGCCATTCCGAGGACGAGGGCCCAACTCAAGGAGGCGAAGGCGCTCCAGGCCCAAGAACTCGCCTGGGTGCGGTCGGAGCTTGCCCGCCTCCTCGCCCTGCGGCGGAGGCTGCCGTGAGAAGGGGGTAGGGGAT
>JALVVO010000259.1 GCA_027023345.1 Thermaceae bacterium | reverse complement strand
GAATCCGGCTGGGAGCGCGCCGGGGTCGACGACCCAAGGGTCGCCAGGGCCGGAAAGACACACCCCCTCCCCTCCACCGGCCACGCCCCGAGCCCTTCGACCCCGCCCACCCCAACGCCGAGCGCGCCTTCAAGCTGGTGGACAAGACGGGCGACGTGCTGATGCTGCGGAGCGAGTTCACCACCGCGCTGATCCGGGCGCTCCTCGCCGAGGGGTTGCCCAAGGGCCCCGCCCGCTTCCGCTACGCCGGCCCGCTCTGGCTCCGGGAGGCGCCGAGCGAGCTCGGCCGACTCCGGGAGTTCGTCCAGGTGGGGGTGGAGCTCGTCGGGGTCTCCTCCCCCGCCGCCGACGCCGAGCTTTTGGAGCTCGCCTGGGCCGCGCTCGAGGTCGCCGGGGTCGAGGGCGCGGTGCTCGAGGTGGGGCTTCCTTCCTTCGTGCGGGATACCCTCGAGGCCGCCCGCTTGCCTGCCGAGGTCACCGAGCGGCTCCGGCGCGCGGTGGACAAGAAGGCGGTTCCCGAGCTCGTCGAGCTCCTCGAGGCCCACGGCGTGAAGGGCCGGGTGCGGGAGGCGGTGCTCGCGCTGCCCGACCTCTTCGGCGGCCGCGAGGTCCTCGAGGAGGCCCGGGCCCACGCCCTCTCCGAGCGGGCGAAGCTCGACCTCGAGTGGCTGGAGGCGGTGCTCGCTCGCCTGCCGGCGGGGATCCGGCTCGTCTTCGACCTGGGCATGGCCCGCCGCTACGACTACTACTCGGGCCTGACCTTCCGCGCCTTCGCCCCTGCCCTGGGCTTTCCCCTGCTCGGGGGCGGGCGCTACGACGGGGCGATGGTGCCGTTCGCCGCCGGGTTCGCGCTGGGGCTCGAGCGCCTGTTGGAGGCGGCGGGGAAGCTGCGGCGGGAGCGGCCGGTGCGCTACCTCGCCCAGACCCCCGAGCTCGCCCGGAGGCTTCGCGCCGAGGGCAAGGTCGCCCTCCTCGCCCACGCCGAGGACGAGGCGGGGATGCACGAAGAGGCCCGGGCGGTGGGGGCCCGCTTCCTCGTGTTCCCCGACGGGGTGCGGGAGGTGGAGCTGTGAGGGGCTTCGCCCTCACCGTGGCCCTGCCCAAGGGCCGGCTCTTCTCCCAGGCCTTCGCCGCCTTACGCGCCGCCGGCCTCGACCTGCCCGAGCCCGACGACGAGCGGGCGATGTTCTTCCAAAAGGGCGACCTCGCCCTCCTCCTCCTCCGGAACGCCGACGTCCCCACCTACGTGGACCTCGGCATCGCCGAGGTCGGGGTGGTGGGCAAGGACAACCTGGTCGAGGCGGGACGGGAGCTCTACGAGCCGGTGGACCTAGGGTTCGGCGCCTGCCGGGTCAGCCTGATCCGCAGGCCCGGGGACCACGGCCCGATCCGGCGGCTTGCCAGCAAGTACCCCCGCATCGCCGAGCTTTGGCTCAAGAAGAAGGGGCTCTCCGCCGACGTGATCAAGCTCCACGGCAACGTCGAGCTCGCCGCGCTGGCGGGGCTTGCCGACGCGGTGGTGGACGTGGTCGAGACCGGCACCACGCTGAGGAAGGCGGGGCTCGAGGAACGCGAGGTCATCCTAAAGAGCACCGCCCGGCTTGTCGTCAACAAGACCGCCCTCAAGCTCAAGGCCGACCGCCTGCGGCCGCTCATCGCCCGGCTCAGGGAGCGATCCTTCCGGTAGAATCGGCCCCGATGCCCACGCTCGCGCGCCTGGCCCGCGTCCGCGAGGTCCTTTCCCGGCGCCAGCCCGACCTCACCGTGCTCCTGGAGAACGTCTCCAAGCCCCATAACCTCTCGGCGATCCTCCGGAGCGCGGACGCGGTGGGGGTGCTCGAAGCCCACGCGGTGCACCCCACCGGGGGCGTGCCCACCCACCACCACACCGCCGCCGGGGCCGAGCGCTGGGTCTACCTCCGGGTCCACCCCGACGTCGAGACCGCGATCGGCCACCTAAAGGACCGGGGGTTTTCGGTCTACGCCACCCGGCTTGAGGGGGACGCGCGGGACTATCGCGAGGTGGACTACACCCGGCCGACGGCGATCCTCCTCGGCAGCGAGAAGTGGGGGGTGAGCGAGGAGGCGGCCCGGCTCGCCGACGGCAGCGTCGTCATCCCCATGCTGGGCATGGCCCAGAGCCTCAACGTCAGCGTCGCCGCCGCGGTGATCCTCTTCGAGGCCCAGCGCCAGCGGCTCGCTGCCGGCATGTACGACCGCGTCCGGCTCGACCCCGAGACCTACCGCCGGGTGCTCTTCGAGTGGCTCTACCCCGAGCTCGCCCGCGAGCTCCGGAGCCGGGGCGAGTCCTACCCCGAGCTCGACGAGGAGGGGAGGCCCCTTTGGACCTCTTCGTGAGCGCCACGCCCTTCGAGGCGGCCTACCTCCGCCCGCGGGCCGGGGAGTCCTTTCGCTTTCACGGCCGCGAGGGGCTCTTGGGCGAGGGCTGGGCCTGGCTCGAGCTCGGCGTGGGCAAGGTCAACGCCGCCATGACCCTGGCCGCCTACCTCGAGGCCGAGCCCCAGGTCCGCCGCGTTCTGGTGCTCGGCATCGCCGGGGCCTACCCCGGCACCGGCCTCCGCCCCGGCGACCTGGTGCTCGCGAGCGAGGAGGTCCAGGCCGACCTCGGGACCCGGCGGGGGATGGAGCCGCTCGGCTTCCCTGCTCTTGAGCGAAAGGGGCGCCGCTACTATAACCGCTTCCCCGCCGACCCCGACTACACCGCCTGGCTCGCCCGCCGCCTGGGGCTCCGCCCCCTGCCCCTGCTCACCGCCGACCGGGTCTCGGAGTCGGTGGAGGAGGCCTATGGCCGGGCCCGGGCCTGGCGGGCGGCGGCGGAGAACATGGAGGGGGCGGCGGTGGCCCAGGTGGCGCTCTGGCGCGGCCTGCCTTGGGCCGAGCTCAGGGCCGTTTCCAACCTGGCCGGGGTTCGCGAGAAGGCCAAGTGGCGCACCGACGACGCCCTCCGCGCCCTGGAGCAGGCGCTTTTCCGGTTGCTCCACGTCTAGCTTTCCGGGCCTTTCCTGTAGTACGCTAGGAAACGTAGGGAAAAGGGGGTGAGCGGAATGAAACTTCCGCGTTGGTTGAAGCTGGGCCTCTTGGCCTTGGGCCTTTCGCTCGTGGGCGCCCAGGCCCAAGGGGTGACGGTCACCATCTCCTGTGGCTCGGTGGGCAAGGGCTACAACTTCTGTAAGGAGGGCGCCGAAGCCTGGGCCAAGCGCACCGGGAACAAGGTGCGCGTGCTCGCCTCGCCCAAGTCCACCACCGACCGCCTCGCGCTCTACCAGCAGCAGCTCGCCGCCGGGAGCGACGAGGTGGACGTCTACATGATCGACGTGATCTGGCCCGGCATCCTCGGCGAGTTCTTCGTCGACCTGAACGACTACGTCGAGCCCAAGGTCAAGGCCGACTTCTTCCCCGCGCTGATCAAGGCCAACACCGTGGACGGCCGGCTCGTCGGCCTGCCCTGGTTCACCGACGCCGGCATCCTCTACTACCGCAAGGACCTGCTCGAAAAGTACGGCTTCAGCGCCCCGCCCACGACCTGGGACGAGCTCAAAGCTATGGCCGAGAAGATCCAGGCCGGCGAGCGCAAGACCAACCCCAAGTTCTGGGGTTTCGTCTGGCAGGGCGCGGCCTACGAGGGCCTGACCTGCGACGCGCTGGAGTGGATCTACTCCTACGGCGGCGGCACCATCGTGGACGAAGCGGGCAACATCACCATCAATAACCCCCGCGCCGCGGCCGCCCTCAAGATGGCGAAGTCCTGGGTAAACACCATCAGCCCGCCCGGGGTGCTCGCCTACATGGAGGAGGAGGCCCGCGGCGTCTGGCAGGCGGGGAACGCCGCCTTCATGCGCAACTGGCCCTACGCCTACGCCCTGGGCAACAGCCCGGAAAGCCCGATTCGGGGCAAGTTCGACGTCACCGTGCTGCCCAAGGCGGCGACCCCCGAGGGCCGGCACGCGGCCACGCTGGGTGGCTGGCAGCTCGCGGTGAACCGCTTCTCCAAGCACAAGAAGGAGGCGGTGGACCTCATCCTCTACCTGACGAGCTACAACGAACAAAAGCGCCGGGCGATCTACGGCAGCTACCTGCCCACCCGGCCGGCGCTTTACAAGGACCCGGACGTCCTCAGCGCGGTGCCCTTCATGGGCCGGCTCTACGACGTCTTCGTGAACGCGGTGCCGCGGCCCAGCGCCCAGACCAAGAAGAAGTACAACCAGGTCTCGGCGGCGTTCTGGACCGCGGTGCACTCGGTGCTCGAGGGCAAGGTGCCGGCCGAGATGGCGCTCCGGCAGCTCGAGATGCAGCTCGAGCGCATCAAGGGTGCCGGCTGGTAGCCTATCCGCCGTCTTGCGGCGGGCCCCGGCCCTAGGGCCGGGGCCCGCCTGGAGGAGGACGTGGCGAGGCGATCGCTGGAACAACGCCGGGCCCGGATCGCCTGGGCCTTTCTCGCCCCCACCCTGGTCGTCCTCTTGGTCGTCGCCGCCTACCCGCTCTTTCGCACCTTCCAGCTCTCGCTCTACCGGGCCAACCTGCTCGACTACCCCTTGAGGCCCGAGTGGGTGGGGCTCGCCAACTACGCCTACCTGATCCGGGACGCCTACTGGTGGATCAGCGTCAAGAACACGGTGATCTTCGCCGTGGTCTCGGTGAGCTTGGAGACCGTTTTGGGCCTGGGGATCGCGCTCCTCGTCAACGCCAAGTTCCCGCTTAGGGGGGCGATGCGCACCGCGATGCTCATTCCCTGGGCGATCCCCACCGTGGTCAGCGCCCAGATGTGGCGCTGGATGTACAACGACGTCTACGGCGTGGTCAACGACCTGCTCCTTCGCGCGCACCTGATCGAAAAACCCCTCGCCTGGCTCGCCGACCCCCACCTCGTGCTTCCGGCCATCATCGCCGTGGACGTTTGGAAGACGACGCCCTTCATGGCGCTGCTTCTCCTCGCCGGGCTGCAGTCCATTCCCGAAGAGCTCTACGAGGCGGCCACCGTGGACGGGGCCAGCCCGGTGCAGCAGTTTTGGTTCATCACCCTGCCCCTCCTCGTCCCGGCGCTCCTCGTCGCCCTGATCTTCCGCACCCTGGACGCGCTCCGGGTCTTCGACGTGATCTACGTGATGTCGGGGGTCAACCCCTCGACGATGAGCATGTCGGTCTACGCCCGCCAGCAGCTCGTGGACTTCGGGGCGCTGGGCTACGGCTCGGCCCTTTCCACGGGGATCTTCCTGGTGATCGCCCTCTTCGTGGTGCTCTACCTCACCGCGCTCCGGGTGGAGGTGGACTAGATGCCGCTTTGGCGCGTACTCAAGCCGGTACTCTTCTACCTGCTCGTCCTCCTCGTCTTCGTCTACCTGGTCTTCCCCTTCTACTGGGCGGTGGTGAGCTCCCTAAAAAGCCCCCAGGAGCTCTTCGCCACCCCGGTCACCTACTGGCCCGCGCACCCCCGCTGGCAGAACTACCGCGACGTCTTCGTCATGCAGCCCTTCGGCCGGAACCTGCTGAACTCGGCGGTGGTCGCCGGGGCCACCACCCTGATCGCGCTGCTCCTCGGGAGCTTCGCCGCGTATGCCCTGGGGCGGTTTCGCTTTTTCGGCAAGCGGCCGATCTACTACGCCATCCTGGCGGTGACGATGTTCCCCCAGATCAGCGTGCTCGGGGGGATGTACGTCCTCATCAAGACCCTGGGCCTTTACAACACCTGGTGGGCGCTGATCTTCTCCTACATGATCTTCACCCTACCCTTCACCGTCTGGGTGCTGACCAGCTTCGTGCGGGAGATCCCGAGGGAGCTCGAGGAGGCTGCCTACGTGGACGGGGCCACGCCGATGCAGGTGCTCTTCTTGGTGCTCCTCCCGCTGATGGCCCCGGGGCTCGTGACCGCCGGGCTCCTCGCCTTCATCGGCGCCTGGAACGAGTTCCTCTTCGCGCTCACCTTCACCGTGGACGACCGGGCCCGGACCGTGCCGGTGGCGATCGCCTTCTTCAGCGGGGCGAGCCAGTACGAGCTGCCCTGGGCCCAGATCATGGCCGCGAGCGTCCTCGTCACCGTGCCCCTGATCGTGCTGGTCCTCGTCTTCCAGCAGCGGATCATCGCCGGGTTGACCGCGGGGGCGGTGAAGGGGTGATCGTCGCCGCCGGCGAGGCATTGGTGGACTGCTTCCCCCGGCGCCGGGGGTTCGTCGCCCGCTCCGGCGGCGCCCCCTACAACTGGGCCCGGAGCCTTGCCCGGGCCGGCGCCGGGGCCGGGTTCTCCGGGGTGCTGGGGCGGGACGCCTTCGGCCGCCGGCTGCGCCGGGGCCTCGCCGCCGACGGGGTGGCCTTCCTCGGCCGCTTTAGCGACGCCCCCACCC
>JALVVO010000258.1 GCA_027023345.1 Thermaceae bacterium | reverse complement strand
GCCTTTAGACATGTCCCAGGGGGCATGTCCACATGGGGGATTAGCCCGGGTTTCCCCGGGTTGTCCCCCACTTTGGGGCAGGTCACCCACGCGTTACTCACCCGTCCGCCGCTAGGGCTGGTCAAAACCGAAGTTTCAACCAGCCCCCGCACGACTTGCATGTCTTAGGCACGCTGCCAGCGTTCACCCTGAGCCAGGATCAAACTCTCCGTGGCAAGAAAAACTTCCCTCGCGAAAGGGAAGTTCGTGCGCTTGGTTCGGCTGCTCAGGCCCGTGCTTTCAAGGTCCCCCGCCCCTTCAGGGCAAAGTTAAGTTTAGCAAAGGCGGGGGGCTCCGTCAACCAGGGTAGACCGGGAGTTCGCGGAGGCGGCCGCCCTGGAGATGGAGGCGCCCGTGATCAGGACCCTCATCGGATCTCCTCGCCGGCGAGGGACTCGACGAGCTTGACCGCCTCGGTGTGGTCGGCGTCCTCGCCGATCGTCCTGGCGGCGGCCTGGTAGAGCTCGCGAGTGAGGTGGAAGAGCGGGCTCGGCACGTCGGCGTCCTCGACGACCCGGTTGCCGATCCGGACGTCTTTGGCGAGCAGCCCGAGCTTGAAAGTGAGGGGAAAGCTCCGGTCCAGGACCCGCTCGGGGAAGAGGACCTCGGTGGCGAAGCTCCGGCCCGAGCTTTGGTTGATGACCTCGAGCGCCTTCTCGGGCGCGACGCCCGCCCGCTTGAGCGCGAGCAGGCCCTCGGCGGCGGCGAGGAGGGCGGTGGCGAGCAGGGTGTTGTTCACCGCCTTGGTGGCGTGGCCGGCGCCCACGGGCCCGAGGTGGACGATCGTCTTGCCGAGGGCCTCAAAGAGCGGCCTCGCCCGCTCGAAGTCGGCCGCGTCGCCCCCCACCATGATCGCGAGCGTCCCCGCCTCGGCGCCGGCGGTGCCGCCGGAGACCGGGGCGTCGAGGAAGCGCGCCCCTGCCTCGGCGAGGAGCGCGGCGATCCGCCGGCTCGCCGCCGGGTCCCCCGAGGTGCAGTCGATCCAGAGCGTGCCCGGGCGGAGGTGGGGAAGGAGCGCGCGGGCGACCTCCTCGACCTCGTTCGAGGTGGGCAGGCAGGTGAAGATCGCCTCGGCCTCGGCGAGGCCCTCGAGCTCCTCCACCGCGCGGGTGCCGAAGGCCTCGGCGTGGGCCTTGGCCTTCTCGCGGGTGCGGGTATAGACCAGGACCTCATGTCCCGCCCGTCTCAGGTTCTTCGCCATGGGCCAGCCCATGGCCCCAAGCCCGATCCATCCGACCTTCATGCCGCCTCCTTTCGACGAAAGCCCCCGGCGAAAAGCCGGAAGAAGAGCAAAAAGGGCAGGCTGAAGCCGAGGCTGGTGGCGAGGAAGAGGAAGCGGCTTTCGTCCAGCGGCTCGGCGTAGGCGATGGTCCGCGCCATCCAGCCGGTGGGCACGGCGATCGCCCAGGTGGCGACGAGGGGGGCGAGCCGCCCGTCCCGCCAGGTGCCGGTGAAGGGGGCGACGAGGAACCAGGCGAGGAGAAAGGGCCAGGCGGCCCGGAAGAGGTCCTTGAGGGCGAGCGCCCCCTGGTGGCTGTAGACGCCGACGGCGGCGAAGGCGAGGAGGGCGAAGAGGTCGGCGAGCGGCCGGCTCATCCCCGTGCCTCCAAAAAGACCCGCTCGGCGCGGTAGGAAGAGCGCACCAGGGGCCCGGAGAAGACCTCCAGAAAGCCCATCTCAAGCCCCCACTCCCGGTAGCGCGCGAAGTCCTCGGGGGTGGCGTAGCGGGCCACCGGCAGGTGGTGCCGGGTGGGCCTCAGGTACTGGCCCAGGGTGAGGACCTCGACCCCGGCCTCGCGGAGGTCCCGCATCGCCTCCTTGAGTTCCTCGTCGGTCTCGCCGAGCCCCACCATCAGGCTCGACTTGGTGAGGTAGGAAAGGCCCTTTTCCTCGCGGTAGTCGCGGGCGAAGCGGAGGACCTTGAGGCTCTGGTCGTAGCCCGCCCGGGGGTCGCGCACGCTCGGGGTCAAGCGGCGGACGGTCTCGAGGTTGTGGGCGAAGACGTCGAGCCCGGAGTCGAGCACGGTCCGCACCGCCTCGAGGTCGCCCTGGAAGTCCGGCGTCAGGGCCTCGACCCGGGCCTTCGGCCACGCGGCCTTGATGGCCCGGACGGTGGCGGCGAACTGGCCGGCGCCGCCGTCTTTGAGGTCGTCCCGGTCCACGCTGGTGAGGACCACGTAGCCGAGGCGAAGCCTCTTCACCGCTTCAGCCACCCGGCGGGGCTCGTCGGGGTCGAGCCGGCCCCCCGGGTTTCCGGTGTGGACGGCGCAGAACTTGCAGGCCCGGGTGCAGACCTCGCCCAGGATCATGATCGTCATCGTGCCGTGGCCCCAGCACTCGCCGAGGTTGGGGCAGAGCGCCTCCTGGCAGACGGTGTGAAGCCCGAGCCCGTCCACCAGGGCGCGGAGCTCGGCGACCTTGGGCCCGGTGGGCAGGCCCACCTTGAGCCAGGGGGGCTTCTTACCCTCGGGGGGCGGCGGGTTCTTCCGCTTGATGCCCCGTTCCACGCGCTTCACCAAAGACCTCCTTCATCGCCCGGACCAGCCGGGCCTTGACCTCGTCCATCGGGAGGGGACGCCCGAGGAGCTTTTCCAGGCTCGTCACCCCCTTGTCGCGGATGCCGCAGGGAACGATCAGGTCGAAGTCCTTCAGGTCGGTGTTGACGTTCAGGGCGAGGCCGTGGAGGGCCACGCCCTCCTTGACCGCCACCCCGAAGGCGGCGAGCTTTTCCTCCCCCACCCAGACTCCGGCGTAGCCCGGGGTGGCGTAGGCCTCGATCCCGTAGCTTCCTGCCACCCGGATTACCGCGGCCTCGAGCTTCCTTAGGAAGTCCCGCACCCTTCGCTCCACCGGGAAGATGGGGTAGGCGACGAGCTGGCCGGGGCCGTGGTAGGTGACGTCGCCCCCGCGCTCGACCCAATAGACCTCGAGCCCGTTCGCCCGGTACCAGGACTCGGGGAATTTGAGGTTCTCCCCGGTAGCCTTCCGCCCGAGCGTGATGACCCGGGGGTGCTCGACCAAGAGGAGCGTGGGGCGGCGGAGCCCCTTCGCCACCTCGGCGTGGACCCGCTTTTGCAGGTCCCAGGCCTCCTTGTAGGGCAGGGTGCCGAGGTCCCAAACGTCGAACACTAGGCCTAGTTTACGGGGCCGGGCTCGAGGAGCGCCGTGGCCCGGTACCGATTCAAAAAGGCGGCGAGGGCCTCGGGCTCCATGCGGAAGCTCTCGGGAAGCGCCCTTAGCTCGCCCCGGGTGGTCTCGAAGACCACCGCCTTCGCGAGCGGCACGCCGAGGACGCGCACGGTGCGGACGCGGAAGCCCTTGACCTCGCGCCAGGCGTGGCGGCGGCGGTGGAGGAGGGGGCGGTAGGAGAAGCCCAGGGGGTCGAGCTCGAGGGCGAACGCCCCGGGAAACGCGACCTTGGCCCCGAAGACCCCGAGCAAGAGCAGGGCGAGGGGGTACTGCCCGGCCATGCCGAAAAGCCCGGCGGCGAGCAGGCCGAGGTAGGGCCCCGCCTGGCCCGGGAGCAAGGTGACCTCCTCGAGCTCCACGGAGCTCAGTCTAGCCGGCAAGCCGAAGCGGGGTTCAAACCCTGCAAATCCGACATTGCGATGCACGATTTGCAGGGTTATTCCCCCAGATCGGCCTCGGTGAAGGCCTCGGCGGTGTAGGTGTAGACCCGGGTCCGGGGGTCGTCGTAGACGCTTTCGTCGAGCCCCGCCTTTTGGGCCAGGGTGCGGAGGAAGAGCTTTTTTTTCGGTAGGTCCCGCCAGACCTCGGGCAGGTAGGTGGCCCGGCCCAGGGGGTGTTCCAGCACCACCCCCACCCCCTCGGGCAGCCGCCTTAGGAGGTCGGCGTACCCCTCGAAGGGGAAGGAGGCTTTGGGCGAGAGGACGCTGACCTCGAGCTCAACCCCCGGCCACTCCTCTCGCGCGAGCGGGGGGAAGCGGGGGTCTCGGAAGGCGGCGGCGATGGCGTTCTTGTAGACGTCGAGGACGAGCGGCTGGTGGGGCTCGACGCTGCCGATGCAGCCCCGGAGCGTCCCGCCCTTCCTTAGGGTGACGAAGCTCGCCCCCGGCTCGGAAAGGGGCGGGGCGTAGACCCTCGGGTCGGGCGGCTCCACCCGGCCCGCGAAGACGTCCTCGATGGCCTGCTTGGCCACGTTCAGCAGGGTCTTTCGGTCTTCCCTCTTCATGGCTCGTCGTAGCGGAGCGCGGCGTAGCCCACCACCCGGCGGCGGTCGCCGGAGGTGTCGCCGCTGGTGGCGTAGGCGAGGAGCCGCGGCCGCAAGCCTCGCTCCCGGGCGATGGCGGTGAGCGCCGCCCAGGGGTGGCGGCCGCAGGCCTCGGACTCGAGCACCCCCGCGGCGTCGAGGTGCAGCGCCCGGTCCAGGGTCTGGGCGTCGATGCGCCGGGCGACCTCGTCGGGGTGGTAGTGGGAGAGGTCGGTGGAGACCACCACCAGGTCGCCGGGCCGGAGGGCGCTCGCGATTTGGGGGGCGGCGGCCAGGGGGTCGGTGATGCCGAAGAGCAGGGGGACGAGGGAGAACGAGCCCAGCACCACCTGGAGGAAGGGAAGCTCGACCTCGAGGCTGTGCTCCGGCAGGTGGGGCTCGGCGAGCTCGACGAAGGGCGGCCCCATCGCCAGGAGCTCGGCCACCCGATCGGTGGCCACCGGCACCTCCCCGAGCGGCGTCCGCCAGAGGGTGAAGGGCCCGGTGGAGATGCCCTCGAAGGCGACGTAGTGGGCCGGGCCCAGGAGCCAGACCACCGGCTCCTTGCCGGCGTAGGGGGCGAGGGCCCGGAAGGCGTAGGCGGCCACCGGGCCGGAGTAGACGTAGCCCGCGTGGGGGGCGACCACCGCCCTCGGCGGCCCGGCCTGCTCTTCGGGCACCTCGGCGAGGAGCCGGACGACGAGGTTCTTCAAATCCGTGGGATCGGCGGGGTAGAAGGCCCCCGCCACCGCCGGTTCACGTCTCATCGTTTTCCTCCCAGGTCCAGACCCCCGGAATCCTGGTCCCGCAGCGCGGGCAGACCCCGGGCTCCTTCCAGAGGGGGCGCACCCGGTAGCCCTCGCGGTGGATGACCAGGGCGCCGCAGGTGGGGCAGTAGGTGGACTCGTGCTCGGGGTCGAGGACGTTGCCCAGGTAGACGTACTTGAGCCCCACCTCCTTGGCGATCCGGTAGGCGCGGAGCAGGGTCTCGTGGGGGGTGCGCTCGAGGTCCGGCATCTTGTAGGCGGGGTGGGCGGCGGAGAGGTGCCAGGGGATCTCCGGGTTCACCGAGTGGAGGAACTCGGCCATGCCCCGGATCTCCTCGTCG
Organism: Thermaceae bacterium; assembly: GCA_027023345.1. Classification (GTDB taxonomy): domain Bacteria; phylum Deinococcota; class Deinococci; order Deinococcales; family Marinithermaceae; genus WFXV01. Next base: position 1,039 of record JALVVO010000258.1, on the reverse strand, counting down.
GAGTCGTTGTAGCCGGAGAGAAGCAGGGTGGTGACCTCGAGCCAGACCTTGCCCCTGAGCTCGGTGCCGACGAAGCGGATATTCTCGAGCACGGGCTTGAGCCGGGCGCCGGTGAGCTCGCGGTAGAACACCTCGGAAAAGCCCTTTAGGTCGATGTTGATGGCGTCGAGGTAGGGCTCCATGTAGCGCCAGGCCTCGTGGGTCTCGAAGCCCGAGGAGACGAAGACGTTCTTCATCCCCTCGGCCTTGGCGAGCTTGGCGATGTCCCGGGCGTACTCGATCCAGACCACGGGCTCGTTGTAGGTGTAGGCGATGAGCCGAATCCCCGCCTTCTTCGCCGTCTCCACCACCCGCTCGGGGGGCCAGTCCTCGCCGACGTAGGCCTTTGGCTCGCCGGTTTCGAGGTCCACCTCGAAGGTGCGAAACTGGCTGATCTGCCAGTTCTGGCAGAACCGGCAGAAGAGGTTGCAACCCACGGTGCCCAGGCTCAGGATGGGCTCACCCGGGTGGAAGTGGAAAAGGGGCTTTTTCTCCACCGGGTCCACGTGCACCGCGGCCGCCTTGCCGTAGGTGACGAGGTAGAGCCTGCCGCCGTAGTTGCGGCGCACGCCGCACTTCCCCGCCTCCCCTGGGGGGACGGCGCACCAGTGGTGGCAGGCGGTGCACTGCACCCAGCCTTTGGGGAGCGGGCGGTAGAGGTCGCACTCGCGGAGTTTGGGGGTGGGCGTCGTGGCCTCGGCCATGGGGCTCTCCTTTATATTTTCTTACTCATATTTTATCACACATTCGCCCGTTTGCCCGCCCCCGGCGGGGGGCGCAAAATGGGGGGCATGCCGGGCGAACGCCGGGGGATCTGGGGGGAGCTGGTGCGGCTCTACTGGGCCAGCGCGCTGGCCGTCGGGGTGGTGGCGCTGGTGCTCGAGCTCGCCCTCGGCGTGCCTTCCCTGCTTTTGCTCGGGGCCCTCTACCTCGCGGTGACCCTGCTCCTCGCCCGCCTCCGGCGGGTCACCCTCCACCTCTACTACGCCCTCTTCAGCAC
>JALVVO010000257.1 GCA_027023345.1 Thermaceae bacterium | reverse complement strand
CGTCTTCGCCGTGCACGTCTTCCAGCGGCTCGAGTACCCCCTGATCGCGCCCATCACCCCGAGCAGGACCGCGGTCCCGGTCACCGAGCCCACCGCCCCGAAGACGCGGGTGACCAGGTGCTTGGGGGTTTCGAGCTGGAGCAGGCTTCGAACCGGGACCAAAAACCCCTGGTTGAAGAACCCGCTCAGGAAGTAGGCGGCGACCGCCCAGGGGAAGACCGGCCAAAGCGCCACCGAGGCGATCCCCACCCCGAAGAGCAGGAAGGCGTAGGCGAAGACCCGCTCCCGGTCGATCCGGAGGGTCCAGATTGGTACCCAGACCGCCCCCAGCACCGCCCCGAGCGCGAGCGCCATCTCGAGCACGCCGTAGCCCTCGGAGCCCACCTTCAGGACGCCGAGGGCCAGCGCCACCCCGAGCACGTTCTCCACCGATCCCAGCAGGGCCGCCACGAAGAGGGCCCCGATCACGCGCCGCAGCAAGGGGTGGGCGGCGAGGAAGGCGAAGCCCTCCTTGAGCTGCGCCAGGTAGCCCTTGGGCTCGGACGGCGGCGGGGGAATGCGGGGGAGCCCGAGGAGCAGGAGGGCGGCGACGAAGAAGCTGGCCGCGTTCAAGTAGAAAGCCGGAACCGGACCAATCGCCGCTACCAGGACCCCGGCGAGCCCCACCACCGCCACCTCGGAAAACCGCTGGGTAAAGGAAACGAGGCCGTTGGCCTCGTCGAGGTGCTCCCGGGGCACGAGCTCGGGGGTGATGGCCGCGATCAGGGGGTACTCGAGCCGCTGGAAGACGTGCACGGCGAAGACGAGCCCCCAGAGCGCCGCCAGGCTCTTCACCCCCACCAGCGGGATCAAGAGCACCAAGAACCCCTGGACGACCTGGGAGGCGACGAAGAGGCCCCGCCGCTCCCGGCGCTCGGCCCAGGTGGCGAGCAGGGGGCTCAAGAAGACGTTCACCAGGAGCTGGGCCGAGAGCACCGCGGCCACCATCGCGGTACTCCCGGTCAGCTGGTAGACCAGCACGTAAAGGGCAATGCGGTGCACCCTGTCCCCGGCTTGGGTGATCAAGGACGCGACGAAGAAACGCCTAAACGCAGGGATGGCCAGCACCGCGCGCATGTCTTGGGAGGTAGTTTAACAAGCCTCCGGACCATTTGCGGGTCACCCCGCACATGTGGGGTCCTGTGTGGTAGCCTCCGGCCCTAGAATGGGAATGACATGCTGGAAGCGCCCCACGTGGTGGCCTTCTTCCTCTACCTCCTGACCCTGCTGCTCCTCCTGCGGCTGGGCCCGGGGGCGCTGCTCGGCTTCACGCTCCTCTTGCTGCTCGCCGACGCCGGCCTGCTCTTCGGCCTCGGCGCTCGCCCCTATGGCTTCGCCGGGCTCGCCCTCTTAGGGCTTGGTAGCCTGGTCACGCCCCGCGAGCGCTTCGCGCCCCGCCTGCCCCGCCGGCGCCGGCGGCGGCTCCTCCCGCCCTCGGAGAAGGAGCCCCTGGAGGAGCGCTACCAGATCCTCGGCAAGCTGGGCACCGGCGGGATGGCCACCGTCTACCGAGCCAAGCGCCGGGCCGACGGCCTGGTGGCCGCCCTCAAGATCCCCCAGGAGCACTACGCCAGCGAGGCCCGCTTTCTGCGCCGGCTCCACCGCGAGGCCGAGGTGCTCAAGAAGCTCCATCACCCCAACATCGTCAAGGTCTACGAGCACGGGCAGGCGGGGAACACCCACTTCATCGCCCTGGAGCTGGTGGACGGCCCCAGCCTCGACGAGTTGATCGCCGAGCGCCGGCTCAACCCCGAGCTCGCCCTCAAGGTCCTCCTGCCGGTGGCGGAGGCGCTCAAGTACATGCACGACCAGGGGTTTTTGCACCGGGACCTGAAGCCAGGGAACATCATGATCTACCGGAGTGCCCTGAAGGACGGCGACGTCGACCCTACCGGGGTCCGGCTCATGGATTTCGGCATCGCCGCCGGCAAGGAGTTCACCCGGCTGACCACCGTCGGCGCCCGGATCGGAACCCCCACCTACATGAGCCCGGAGCAGGCCAAGGGCCAGCCCCTGGACGAAAAGAGCGACGTCTACAGCCTGGGGGTGGTGCTCTACGAGGCGCTGGTGGGCGAGGCCCCCTTCCATGGGGACTTCGAGCAGGTCGCCCGAAAGCAGATCCACGAGCGCCCCGTGCCCCCGATCCAGAAGAACCCCAAGCTCCACCCGCTGCTCAACGACCTGGTGATGCGCATGCTCGAGAAGGACCCCGCCCGCCGGCCGGACCTCGCCGAGGTGATCGCCACCCTAAAGCACCTCCCCGAGGCCGAGACCCCCGAGCTCGCCCAGGGCCACCTGCTCGCCCTGGCGGTGGAGGCCCCCGGCGGAAACCTGCGGCTGGTGGACCAAAAGGGCCTTCCGGTCCGGGCCCTCGGACATCAGCCCGCCAACGACCTGGCTGTGGACCGCGAGGGCTACGTCTGGGCAGTGAACTTCGAGTTCACCGGCAACCGGGGGATGATCCGCCGTTACTCCCCGGAGGGCGAGGAGGTCCTCGCCACCGGCACCTACGGGCTGAAGATCGGCGAGTTCTTCAACCCCATCGCCGTCGCTTGCGGGCGGAACGATCGGGTCTACGTGCTCGATAGCGAGTCCCAGGCGATCACCCGGCTCACCCTGGAGGGACGGGCCGAGCTCCGCTTCGGGGGTCGGGGCCCCGGCCGAGGGAGCTTCCAAAACGCGGTGCAGATCGCGGTCTGGGACGACGTGTACGTCCTCGACCTCGACGGCAGGCAGGTACAGCGGCTCGACGCCGAGGGCAACTACAAGGATCGGTTCATTCTGGCGGTCTCGGCCCAGGACCCCTCCCCCCGACGGCTCGCCGGACTCGGCATCGACGCCGAGGGAAACCTGCTCCTCTACGACGCCGACGCCGGCAAGGTGCGGGTGCTGAGCCAGGCGGGCAAGCTGCTCGCGAGCCACCCCCTCCCCCTCGCTGACGACGAGGACGCGGGGGCGCTCGTGGACCTCGCGGGCAGCCCCGACGGCGTGATCTATGCGCTCAGGCGCGGGAGCCCGCGGATCTACCGCCTGGCGAGCGAGGAAGGGCCGCTCGAGATCGGGGTGCCGGTGCGGGCGCTCGCGCTCTGGCTTCCTCAGCGGCCGTAGGGGTCGAAGAGCCGGGCGTATTCGTCCAGGGCGAAGCGGTCGGTCATCCCGGCGATGTAGTCGCAGACCGCGCGGTAGAGCCCCTCGGCGTCGGCGGCCTCCTGCACCGTGGGTGGGAGCATCTCGGGCATCCGGATGTAGGCGGTAAAGAGCCGCTCGAGCACGTGCCGAGCCTTGCCGACCTGGCGCAAGATCCGCCAGTGGCGGTAGAGGTTTTGGTAGAGGAACTTCCGGAGCTCGGCGACCTTTTCCGCCATCTCCTCGGAGTAGGCGGCGAGCGGCGCCGGAAAGCGGCGCACGTCCTCGACGCTTTGGATGCGGTTTCTCTGGAGGTTTTCGTGGGTCGCGAGGATGACGTCGGTGATCAAGGTCCCAAGGAGCTCGCGGATCAGGACCCGGCGGGAGAACTCTTCAAGGGAAGAAAGCTCGATCCCCGCCTCCGCCGCCACCTCGCGGAGGAGCGGGACCTCGAGGAGATCCGCGGGCCTAAGCAGGCCGCTCCGCAGGCCGTCGTCGAGGTCGTGGGCGTTGTAGGCGATCTCGTCAGCGAGGTTCACGATCTGGGCCTCGAGGGTCGGCCGCCCCTCGCCGAAGGCGGGATTGGGCACGTCGTAGGCGGTCTCGTGCTTGGCGATCCCCTCGCGGACCTCGTAGGTGAGGTTCAGGCCGCGGAAGCCAGGGTAGCGCTTTTCCAGGTAAGTGACGATCCGGAGGGACTGGGCGTTGTGGTCGAAGCCCCCGTGGTCGGCCATGAGCTCGGCGAGTACCCGCTCACCGGCGTGGCCGAAGGGGGGGTGGCCGAGGTCGTGGGCAAGCGCCACGGTCTCGGCGAGGTCCTCGTTCAAACCCAGCGCCCGGGCGAGGCTCCGGGCCACCTGGGCGACCTCGAGGGTGTGGGTGAGCCGGGTGCGGTAGTAGTCGCCCTCGTAGTTGACGAAGACCTGGGTCTTGTACTCCAGCCGGCGAAAGGCAGTGGTGTGGATCACCCGGTCGCGGTCCTTCTGGTAGGGGGTGCGAAAGGCCGACTCCTCCTCGGGGTGCTCCCGCCCCCGGGTTTGGCTTGCGCGCATGGCGTAGGGGGCGAGGTTTTGGTCCTCGAGGGCGAGGAGCCGATCGCGGGTATAGAGCATAGCTCTAGTTTAGGGAGTGGGAGGTAGGCGGTGGGCCGAGCGGGTAAACTCGTCTCCGTGAAGAACGCGGAGCTTTTCGAGAAGGCGAGGAAGCTGCTTCCGGGCGGGGTATCGAGCCCGGTCCGGGCGTTCGGCGCGGTCGGCGGCACGCCGCGCTTTCTGGTCCGAGGCGAGGGACCCTACGTCTGGGACGCCGAGGGGAACCGCTACGTGGACTACGTCCTCTCCTGGGGACCGATGATCCTGGGCCACGCCCGCCCCGAGGTGGTGGCGGCGGTCAAGGAGGCCGCCGAGAAGGGCCTTTCCTTCGGGGCGCCGCACCCTTTGGAGCTCGAGCTCGCCGAGCTCATCCAAAGGGCCTACCCCGTGGCCGAGCGGGTGCGGTTCGTGAACTCGGGGACCGAGGCCACGATGAGCGCGATCCGCCTCGCCCGGGGCTACACGAAGAGGCCCTACCTGGTCAAGTTCCGCGGCAACTACCACGGCCACGCAGACGGCCTCCTCGTTGAGGCGGGATCCGGCGCCCTCACCTTCGGCCACCCCTCCTCCGCCGGGGTGCCCGAGGACTACGCCCGCCTCACCCTGGTCGCCGAGTACAACGACGTCGAGGGGCTGAAGGCGCTCTTCGCCGAGCGGGGCGAGGCGATCGCGGCGGTGATCTTCGAGCCGGTGGTGGGGAATAGCGGGGTGATCCCGCCGACCGAGGCCTTCCTCAAGGCGCTCCGCGAGCTCACCCGAGAGGCCGGGGCGCTCCTCATCGTGGACGAGGTGATGACCGGGTTCCGCCTCGCCTTCGGCGGCGCCACCGAGCGGTTTGGCCTCGAGCCCGACCTCGTCACGCTGGGCAAGGTGATGGGCGGGGGCCTGCCCGCCGCCGCCTACGCCGGGCGGGCCGAGGTCATGGAGAAGCTCGCGCCCCTGGGGCCGGTCTACCAGGCGGGGACCCTCTCGGGGAACCCGCTCGCGATGGTGGCGGGGGTCGCGACGCTTCGGATCCTCGCGGAAAATCCCGGCTACTACGAGCGGCTCGAAGAGCTCGGCGCCCAGCTCGAGGCCGGCCTGAACGAGGTCCTCGCCGAGGCCGGCGTGCCCCACACCACGAACCGGGTCGGCTCGATGCTCACCGTCTTCTTCGCCGAAGGAAAGGTTCGCTCCTTCCGGGACGCCGAAAGGAGCGACCCCGAGCTCTTTAACCGCTTCTTCCACGGGCTGCTTAAGGGCGGGGTCTACTGGCCGGCGAGCCGGTTCGAGGCCGCCTTCCTCTCGGTAGCCCACACCGAGGCCGAGATCGGCTGGACCCTCGAAGCCGCTCGCAACGCCTTCGCCTAGATGCGGGGCCTTTCGGACACGATCGCGGCCGTCGCCACCCCGCCCGGGAAGGGGGCGATCGGGGTCCTTAGGCTTTCGGGCCCCGAGGCGCTCTCGATCGGGGCCCGGGTCTGGGAGGGCAAGGACCCCCGGAAGCTTCCGGGCGGGCGCTTCACCTACGGCAAGCTCAAAGACCCCGAGACCGGCGAGGTGGTGGACGAGGGGCTCCTCCTCGTCTTCCGGGCCCCCCGCTCCTACACCGGGGAGGACGCGCTCGAGTTCCAGCTCCACGGCTCGCCGGCGGCGATGCGGCGGGGGCTTTTGGCGCTCCTCAAGGCCGGGGCCCGGCTCGCCGAGCCCGGCGAGTTCACCCTGCGCGCCTACCTCCGGGGCAAGCTCGACCTCGCCCAGGCGGAGAGCGTCCTCGCCCTGGTGGAGGCCGAGACCGAGACCGCCCGGCGCCAGGCGCTAAGGGGCCTGGCCCGGGAGCTCAGCGCGCGGATCCGGGGGATCGAGGAGCCCCTCCTCGACCTCCTCGCCCACATCCAGGCGACCCTCGACTACCCGGAGGAGGGCGTCGAGCCCCACCGAGCGGGGGCCGCGATCGAAAAGGCCCTCGCCGAGATCGAGGCCCTCCTCAAGACCGCCGAGGCCGGCCGGATCGCCCGCGAGGGGGCCCGGCTCGTGCTACTCGGGCCGCCGAACGCGGGGAAGTCCTCGCTTTTGAACGCCCTCCTCGGCTACGAGCGGGCGATCGTCACCCCCGTCCCCGGCACCACCCGGGACTACCTCGAGGCCCCCTTGGAGCTCGAGGGCCTTCCCCTAAAAGCGG
>JALVVO010000256.1 GCA_027023345.1 Thermaceae bacterium | reverse complement strand
GGGTTGGCGACGAAGAGCATCACCCCAAAGAAGAAGAGCTGGACGGCGAAGAGGGTGCCGAGCACCGCCGGCGCCATCCAATAGTCCCGGAGCCTCCGGGCGGCGAGCAGGGTGTAGAGGGCCTGGAAGGTTGCCCAGAGCAGGATCGAGCCCTCGAGCGCCGCCCAGAGGGTGGCGAACTTCACCCAGGTGGGGCTTTTGGTCGAGTGGTTCTGGGCGGTGTAGACGATGGAGAAGTCGTCGGTGAGGAGCGCCCACTCGAGCGCAAAGAAGGCGAGGAGCGCCGCCAGGAAGGAAAAGACCGCCGCCCTCTTGGCCGCCTCGACGTAGCGGGCGTCCTTGGCCCACCAGGCGAGCGCGGCCAGGACGAAGCCGAGGGCGGTGAAGACGAAGCCCAAGACGAGCGCGACGTTGCCGAGAAGCCCCGGGGTCACTTCGCCTCCTTGATGAGCTTTCGGACCTCTTCGGGGGTGTAGCCCTCCTTGGGCGGCTGGTAGGTCTCGGAGTGCTTGACGAGGAGGTTATCGCCGTGGAAGGTCCCGCCCTCGAAGCGCCCCTCGACCACCACCCCCTGCCGGTCCTTGAAGAGCGCCGGCGGCGTGCCCTTGTGGAAGACCGGGACCTCGGCCACGCCGTCGGTGAGGACGAAGCGGAGCTCGAGGGTCTTGGGGTCGTACCGGATCGTCCCCTCCTTGACGATCCCCCCGAGGCGGATACGCTTGCCCCGGTACTTGGCTTGGTCCTGGTAGTACTCGCTGGGGGTGATGAAGTAGACGAGGCTCTGCCCCAGCCCGCCCCAGATCATGTAGCCGATGGCCCCAGCGATGATCAGGAGACCGATCCAGTACTTGGCCTTCATGCCCGCCTCCCCAGCCGCACGAGCAGGTAGGCGGTGTAGCCGAAGAGAAAGGCGTAGGTCAGGACGTAGACGACCAGGACGAAGATCTGATTACCCATAGCGCTCCTCCTCCGCCACCAGCGCCGCGATCCGCCCCTTCATCCGCAAGAAGGCGAGGTAGAGCACGGTGAAGGCGAAGAGGTTAACCAGAAGGGGGACGAGCATCTCGGGCGGCATGTGGGTCTTGCGGTTGATCACGTCGATGGTCGCGGTCTGGTGGATCGACCGCCACCAGTAGACCGACATGTAGGTGATGGGGATGTTCACCACCCCGAGGATCGCCACCGCCGCCGCCGCCTTGGCCCGCAGCTCGGGGTCCTCGATGGCCTGGCGGACGAGGAAGTAGCCGACGTAGATCGCGATCATCACCGCCACCGAGGTGAGCCGGGGCTCCCAGACCCAGTAGACCCCCCAGGTGGGACGGGCCCACATCATCCCCCCGACCACCATCAAAAACGAGAGCCAAAGCCCGATCTCGGCGCTGGCGGCCGAGAGGCGGTCGTAGCCGGCCCGCCCCAGGAGCAGGTAGAGGAGCGCGTACACCCCGGCGACGACGAAGGCGAGGTAGCCGGTCCAGGCCGCCGCCACGTGCAGGTAGAGGATGCGCACCAGGTACCCCTGCTGGGCGTCGGGCGGGGCCTTGATCGCGAAGTAGAAGCCGATGAGAAGGAGGAGGTACCCCAGGCCCAGGAGGGCCCGGGAGACCGCGTCCAGTCCAGGGCGTTCGGATCGCATGCCGACCTCAGGCTAGCCAGCCGCTTCCTAATGAAGATGAAAGCTCATCGCTCTCACGAAAACGGCGGCCAATAGTGGGGAAATCCGACCCGTTTAACCCGGTTAAGACGGGCTGCATACGCGATGCATATCGGCCTTTCAGGACATATATCCCGGTCTCATCCTCCGATAATCTTCCCTAGCTGGGAAAGTCTTGCTTTCCCGAGAGGAGGCGATGACTATGAAGCGATGTAGGGGCGTACTCGGGCTTCTCCTTCTCCTTGGCCTGGCCCTGGGGCCGGCCCTGGCCCAGGGGGTGCCGGAGAAGGTAAGCCCCGAGGTCGCGGCCCAGAAGGGGTGCCTGAGCTGCCACGAGGGGATCGAGGACATCCGCGACCCGAACTCCCCCATGATGCAGCAGATCAAGGCCCTCGGCGCCGCGGCCGGCGACCCCCAGGGTTGCACCGTCTGCCACGGCGGCAACCCCAAGGGGCTGACCAAGGACGAGGCCCATAAAGGCGCACCCGAGATGTTCAAGAAGGGGCGGGGTCCCAAGACCTTCTACCCCGACCCGGGCTCGATCTGGATCGCCGAGAACACCTGCGGGCAGTGCCACCCCGGCTACGCCTACCGGCTCAACCTCTCGCTGATGCAGACCGAGGCCGGGAAGATCCAGGGCAACCTGCACACCTGGGGCTTCGCCGAGACCTGGAACGGCAAGACCCCCTACGGCAACTACGACGTCAAGGACGCCGACGGGCCGGTCCCCCAGGTGGGCACCGAGACCTACAAGAAGTACATGCTTGAGCTCAAGAAGATGTACCCGCAAGCCTTCCCCGACGAGCTCAAGCAGATTCCCGACCCCTCGGTCGAGGAGATCGAGAAGGACCCCAAGCTCGCCGGCATCACCTACCAACGCCAGCAGTGCCAGCGCTGCCACGTGGGCGTGAAGGGCCGCGAGAAGCGCGGCGACTGGCGGGGCATGGGCTGCTCGGCCTGCCACATCCCCTACTCCAACGAGGGCTTCTACGAGGGCAACGACCCCACCATCAAGAAGGACGAGCACGGCCACATGCTCACCCACCAGATCCAGGCCACCCGGAAGTCCAAGGTCAAGGTGCACGACCTGGTCTACTCCGGCATCCCGGTAGAGACCTGCAACTCGTGCCACAACCGGGGTAAGCGGATCGGCGTCACCTTCCAGGGCCTGATGGAGTTCCCCTACGGCACGCCCTACAACGAGAAGGGCGGCAAGCAGCCCAAGCTCCACACCAAGAAGTACCTCTTCATCGCCGACGACGTGCACCACCGCGGGGTCTCGGGCAACGGCGGGATGCTCTGCCAGGACTGCCACACCACCATCGACATGCACGGCGACGGCAACCTCTTCGCCACCACCCTGGCCCAGGTCGAGGTCGAGTGCCAGGACTGCCACGGCACCGCCGAGAAGTACCCCTGGGAGCTCCCCATCGGCTACGGCGAGGAGTTCGGCCGGAAGCTCTCGGACAAGCCGCGCGGCCTTTCGAAGACCCTCCTCCCCGAGACCCAGGCCTTCGCCACCGTCTACCCCGCCGAGGACGGCTACCTCCTGACCGCCCGCGGCAACCCCATGGGCAACGTGGTCAAGAAGGGCGACCAGGTGATCCTCCACTCGGCGACCGGGGCCGACTTCGTGGTGCCGATCCTCAAGGACATCAATCTGAAGAACGCCTGGAAGAGCCCCGACGCCAAGGTGGCGATGGCGAGCGTGAAGAAGCACGTGGACAACCTCGAGTGCTACGCCTGCCACGCCTCCTGGGTGCCGCAGTGCTACGGCTGCCACGTCAAGGTGGACTACTCCGGCGGCAAGACCGACACCGACTGGGTGGCGGGCGGCACCCAGCACGACGAGTCGGGCCAGACCGCCGAGAGCCCCTTGGGCACCCACGGGCTCAAGCGGCCGGGTAAGGCGAGCGAGTCCCGGAGCTACCTCCGCTGGGAGGACCCGGTGCTCGGCATCAACGGCGAGGGCCGCGTCACCCCGCTCATGCCCGGCTGCCAGGTGGTCTACACGGTGATCGACCGCGAGGGCAAGACCATCGCCCACAACGTCATCGCCCGGAGCCCGGACGAGGCCGCCCAGGTCGGACAGTCGTTCATCCCGCTGGCGATCGACATGGCGCCGGCGCAGCCGCACTCAGCGCTCGCCCAGGCCCGCTCCTGCGAGTCCTGCCACAACAACCCCAAGGCCCTCGGCTACGGCATCAACAAGAACATCTTCCAGACCAAGTACGTCGAGGACATCGTCGAAGACCTGATCGACGCCCGCACCGGCAGGGTCATCCCCGGCAAGTACCAGGTCCAGATCCCGGCGATCCCCGACCTCAAGTGGGATTGGTCCACGATCGTGGATCCCAAGACCGGCTTCCAGGTCCAGACCGTGGGCACCCACTGGCCGCTCTCGCGCTCGCTGCCGAAGAAGGTGCGGGACGGCATGGACCGGACCGGCCTCTGCATGGGCTGCCACAAGGAGATGGCCAACCCCGAGGTCTGGGCCAAGGTCAGCACCCCGGGCACGCTCAACGACGTCGAGCACATCGACCTGATGCACAAGATGCTGATGGAGTACCTGAAGTCGAAGCAGTAAGCCCGCGTCCGGGAAAAGGGGCCGGCCGAGGCCGGCCCCTTTTCACCGAAGTCATCTAGGAGCTGCCATGCTAAGGACGCTGGAGACGCCATGAGAAACCTGCTCCTCGCCCTCCTCCTCGTCGCCCTCGCCGCCGGCTGCAAGAAGGACGCCGGGGCGAAGGCCAAGGCCGCCCCGGCCGCGGCGGCGCCCGAGGAGCCGGCCGCTCCGCCGGTGGTCGGCGCCGACGAGAAGGCCGGTCCCCTCGACCCGGGGGCGATCAAGCCCCACAGCGCCACCTACGCCCACTCGGGCCTCTCGGCCAAGGCCATCGCCCGGGTGGCGCTGATGCACCAGGCCCGGGGGGAGTACCAAAAGGCCCTCGAGGTCCTCGCCCAGGGGATCGCCGCCCACCCGAAAAGCGCCGCCCTCTACGCCGTCCGCGGGGCGCTCTACCTCGAGCTCGGCGAGTACGCCAAGGCCATCGCGGACCTCACCCAAAGCCTCAAGCTCCACGAAAACCCGGACGTCCTCGTCAACCGCGCCCTCGCCTACAAGGCCTTCGGCCAGCGCGAGGACGCCCGTAGGGACCTCGACCGGGCGCTCGAGCTCGACCCCCACAGCGTCGCCGCCTGGTTCAACCGCGGCACCCTCCTGCTCGAGGAGGGCAAGCCCGAGGAGGCCCTCAAGGACCTCGACCGGGCGGTGGAGCTCGCCCCCGACGTCCCCGGCCCCTACTTCAACCGGGCGGTGGCCAAGTGGCAGCTCGGGCGGCGCGAGGAGGCGATCAAGGACCTCGAGCGCTTTTTGGAGCTGGCCAAGCCCTCGGAGTGGAGGGAGACCGCGAAGAAGCTCTTGGAGGAGTGGAAACGTGCGGAGGATTAGCGCGCTCGCCCTTTTCCTGGGGCTGGCCCTGGCGCAGGGGACCGCCCCCGACCCCTGGACCTTCTTCCAGGGGCTATTGGAGGAAGCCGGCATGGTCTACGAGCGGCCCGCCGGCTACCGGGAGCTCCCCCCGGAGCCCAACGAGGTCCTCGCCTACCCCTACCGGGTCCGAAACCCCGATACCGGGGTCGAGATCCGCTACCTGGTGATCCCGATACGGCGGATCGAGATCGACTACGACGACCCCCACGCCTCGGCCCCCGAGCCCGACCACATCTTCAGCCTGCTCTTCCCGAGCCTCCTCACCCAGCTCTCGGCCGACGGCCGCTACCGGGAGAAGGAGTACCCGGGGCTTGAGGCCCGGAAGCTCTTCAACGCCGAGTGGGCGGCGGCGGGGACCTTCACCCCGAACCCGAAGTTCGCCCCCTTCGCCCACGGCTTCATGGTGGCGATGCACCGGATCGGCCGCGCCGACGCCTTCGAGATCTTCCTGGCCAACGACCTAAAAGCCCTCAAAGCCGCGGTCCTCAAGCACCAGACCGCGCTCCGCTTCCGCTAACCCTCGATCACGAAGGGAAAGAGCAGGCTGGACGCGGTGAGGTAGACGACGTCGAAAAGGGCGAGGAGCTTCCACCAGGCGGCGACCTCGGCGAGCGCCGCTCCCTCGGCGAGCCCCATGGTCGCCCGCACCGCCGCCAGGATCACCGGCACCACCACCGAGAAGACCAGGATCGGCAGCACCAGCTGGGCGGTGGGGAGCCGCACCACCAGCCCGGCGTAGAAGGTGGCCACGGCGGCGTAGCCGGTGGCCCCGAGCACCAGGGTGAAAAGGAGCGCCGGCGCCCGGGTAAGCGGCAGGTAAAACATCCCCGCCACCATGACGAGGAGGAGGAGGCTGACGAAAAAGAGCAGGACCCAGAGGAAGAGGAACTTCCCCCAGTAGATCCACTCCCGGCTGCCGGGAAGGAGCAAGAGGTCGTCGAGGGTGTCGTTCTCCACCTCCACCGCCCAGGCGCGGCCGGCGAGCAGGCTGCCGGCGAACGCCAGCGCCACCCAGAGCACGCCGGGGGCGGCGCGGCGAAGGTCGGCCTCCTCGGGGCCGAGGGCGAACCCCAGGATCAAGAGCACCACCCCGAGGAAGAAGAGCGCGGAAAAAAGCCCGGCGCGCCCCCTGAGCTCGAGCCTCAGGTCGCGCGCAGCAAGCGCGAAAATCCGCCTCACGAGAGCACCACTTCCTGGTCGGCCACGCCCTCGGCGAAGGCCCGGTCGTGGGTGGCGAGGAGCACCCCGCCCCCCGAGCCCCGCACCTCGGCAATCGCCCGAGCAAGGAG
>JALVVO010000255.1 GCA_027023345.1 Thermaceae bacterium | reverse complement strand
GGGGTGAAGCTCCTCGTCTGGTAGTGGAGGGAGTCGGCGAAGAGCCCGTAGAAGGCGAGGACCAAAAGGGTGGCGAAGAAGAGGCCGAAGGCCAGGGCGACGCGGTCGAGCCAGAGCTGTCCCTGGGGGGAGAGCCGCTCGTAGACGAGCCCCACCCGGATGTGCTCCCCCTTTAGGAGGGTGTAGCCGGCGGCGCCGTAGATCATCGCCGCCAGCAGGTAGCCCGAGTACTCTTGGGCCACCAGGGTGGAGCGGCCGGCGAGCAGCCGGAGGGTGATCTCGGTGAAGATGAGCGCGGTGGTGACGATGAGAGAGGCCCCGGCGACCCAACCGGCCAGGGTCACCAGGGCCTCCGCAAAGCGGACGAGGGATTTCATTCGCCGAAGTATTCCTTGAAGATGGCCTTGCCTTCCTCGCCGGCGAGGGCGAGCCACTTGTCCCAGAGCTTCTTGGCGGCGGCCTTCATCGCCTCCTTCAGCTCGGGGCTGATGTTCTTGACCACGGTCATGCCGTGGTTCTTAAGCGCGAGCTCGGAGGCGAGGTCGGCCTTCTTGGAGTTCTTCCACTGCTCTTCCTCGACCTGCTTGGCCGCGGCCAGGACGGCCTCCTGCACGTCCTTGGGCAGGCGCTCGAACATGGCCTTGTTCACGATGACCATGTTCAGGGGGTAGGCGTAGTTGATGCGGTGGAAGTAGTTGGTCACTTCCCAGAGCTTGGCGTCTACGCCGGTGACGGTGGAGGTGAGCACCGCGTTCACGAGCCCCGTCGAGAGCGCGGTGTAGAGCTCGGAGAAGGGAATGGCGATGCCCTCGGCGCCGAGGAGGCGGACGAACTCGGCGGAGTTGGCGTCGTAGGTGCGGACCTTAAGGCCCTTGAAGTCGGCGGTGCTCTTTAGGAGCTTCTTGGCGTAGAGGCCCGAGGGCGGCCAGGGCACCGCGTAGAGGAGCATCGCGTTGTTCTTCTCCAGGGCCTTTTCGTAGTAGGGCTTGGCGATCTGGTAGAGGCGCCAGGCGTCGTCGTAGCTACCGGCGAGGAGCGGCAGCGAGGTGAGCCCGAAGATCGGCTCGTCGCCCTGGACGTTGCCCATCAGCACCTCGGCGATGGGCAGGGTGCCGTCGCGCACCACCCGCAGGATCTCGGCGCCCTTGAAGCCGAGCGCACCGCCGGGGTGCACCACGATCTCGAGCTTGCCGCCGGACTTGGCCTTGACCAGGTCGGCGAAGCGCACAACCCCCTTGGTGTGGAAGTTGGCCGGCGGCCAAGCGACGTGCATGTCCCAGCGCGTGGCGCCGGCAAAGCCCAGCGCCAAGAGCGCAGCCAACGCGAGCAGCCCTTTCTTCATGTTCCATACCCCCTTTCCGTAGGCGATTATTCCACCCTGGCGGGCCGCGGGTCAATATTTATGCGATAAGAATCGGGCCGGGCAGCGCCCGGCCCGGGTCCTGGCCGCGTCTACTGGCCCTCCGGCGGGACCGGGGTCACCGCCGCCTCGTCCTCTTCGCCGGTGCGGATGCGGATGACCTTCTCCACCGGCAGGACGAAGATCTTGCCGTCGCCGACTTCGCCGGTGCGGGCGGCGGAGAGGATCGCCTCGATGGTGGGCTCGACGAAGGGCTCGGAGACCCCGATCTCGAGCTTCACCTTCTCGTAGAGCCCCATCTTCACCGTGGTGCCGCGGTAGGTCTCGACCCGCTCGGTGCCCCCGCCGTGGCCCATCACCCGGCTGATGGTGAGGCCCCGGACCTCGGCCTTGAAGAGGGCTTCGAGCACGTCGTTGAGCTTCTCCGGTCGAACGATGGCGACGATCAGCTTCACCGCTTCCCCCCTTCCTCGGCCACCAGGATCGCCCCCTCGGTGACCGGGTAGGCCTCCTCGCCGTGGAGGACGGCGTCGAGGCCGATGAGCTCGTCCTTCTCGCCCACCCGGAGGGGCACGAACGCCCGGGTGAGGTAGAGGAGGGCCGCGGTGCCGAGGGCGCTGTAGACGATGGCGTAGACCACCGCCTTGACCTGGGTGAGGACCTGCGCCCAGTTGCCCTCGAGCCCACCGGCGGTCCCGCCCCAGGCGGCGGAGGCGAAGACCCCGGTGAGGATCGCGCCGGTGATGCCGCCGAGCCCGTGGGCCCCGAAGACGTCGAGCGAGTCGTCGAGGCCGAGCCGCGGCCGGACGCGGATGAAGTAGAAGCTGGGGAAGGCGGCGATGGCGCCGATCCAAAGGGCGCCCAAGGGTCCGACGTAGCCGGCTGCCGGGGTGATGGCGACGAGCCCGACCACGATCGCGGTGGCGATGCCCACGGCGGTGGCCTTGCCGCTTGCCAGGTAGTCGAGCACGATCCAGACGAACGCGGTCATCGCCGGGGCCAGGAAGGTGTTGGTGAAGGCGAGGGCGGCGGACGCGTTCGCCCCGTAGGCGCTGCCGCCGTTGAAGCCGAACCATCCGAACCAGAGCAGGCCGGCGCCAAGGAGCACGAAGGGAATGTTGTGGGGCAGGAAGGCGACCCGGCCAAACTCCCGCCTTGGGCCCAGGGCGATCGCCCCCACCAGGCCGGCGACGGCGGCGTTGATGTGGACCACGGTGCCGCCGGCGAAGTCGAGTGCGCCCGAGAGCAGCCCGTCGCCCCAGACCCAGTGGGCGAGCGGCGCGTAGACGAGAAGGATCCAGAGCGTGCTGAAGACGAGCCAGGCGGAAAACCGCATCCGGCCCACCAGCGAGCCCGAGACGAGCGCCGCGGTGATGATGGCGAAGGTGCCCTGGAAGGCGACGTCAAGCAAGGAGGGCATGCCGTCGCTAACGACCATCTGGCCGTCTTTCAAGAAGCCCTTCAGGAAGGCATAGCCGAGCCCGCCCACGAAGGTGCTGCCCTCGGCGTAGGCCAGGCTGTAGCCCAAAAGGGCCCAGGCCACGCCGCCCGCGGCCATCGCCGCGAAGCTCATCGCCATGGTGTTGAGCACGTTCTTCTGCCCCACCAAGCCGCCGTAGAAGAAGGCGAGCGCCGGGGTCATCAAGAGCACCATCGCGGTGGAGACCAGCATCCAGGCGGTGACCCCGGTGTCCACCGCGCCCTCGGCGAGCGCCGGGCCGAGCAGGACCAGGGCCGCCAGGGGTATTCGCTTCGTCAACTCCCTCACCTCCATACGCCTTCGAGGGTATCGGTCGCATAATCATGCTGTCAACCCCGGGGTGGACGAATGAACAAAAATCAGAGGACGTTTTGCGCCGTAATCGGGCTTTTAGCGCAAATCGTTACGGGCTAATGCGCCTTTCGTTCACCGACGTCCGAACGCTCGGCCCAGGGGGATCCGCGGCGTAGAATGAAACACGTGACCGAGCGCCAAAAGCGGCTTCTCGCCCGGCTCGTCGAACGTTACGTGGAGGCCAATCGCCCCATCCCCTCGGCGACGTTGGCCGCCGACCTCGGGGTCAGCCCCGCCACCGTGCGCTACGACCTCGCCGACCTGGAGGCGTTGGGCCTGGTGGAGAAGCCCCACGCCTCGGCCGGGCGGGTGCCCACCGAGCTCGGACTGCGGACCTACGCCCTCGGCCTCCTGCCGCCCGAGCCGCTCCCCGAGCAGACCGCGCGGGTGCTCTCCGACGCGCTCGCGCGCGCGGGGCAGGACTGGCCGCGGCTGGCGGCGCAGATGGCCTCGAGGCTGGCCCGCTATCCGGCGGTGCTCCGGCTCTTGCCCCGGACCTCGCCGCGGATCCTGCGGGTGCACCTCTCGCCCCTCGCCGGCCGGCGGGTGCTGGCGGTGGCCGTGCTCGAGGGCGGCCGGCTCCGGGAGGGGACGTTGCTCCTTCCCTTCGAACCCTCCGAGGCGCTCCTCGCCCAGGCCGAGGAGGCTTTGAAAAAGCCCCGCCGGCCGGAGGAGCTCGCCGAGCTCAAGGGCAGCTCTCCCCAGATGGACGCGCTCTTTCGCGCCCTCGCCGGAGCGCTCGGGACCGCGCGCGGAGAGCGCTTCTTCGAGGGCGTGAGCGAGGTCTTCAGCGAGCCCGAGGCCAGCGACCCCGGCTTTCTGAGGCGCCTGCTCGCCCTGGCCGAGGAGCCTTCCTCGGGGCCGCTCGCGCCCCCCGGCGGGGTGAACCTCCGGCTGGAGGAGGGGACCGCGGTGGTGCAGGTGGGGTTTGCCAGGGCCGCCTGGCGGGGGGAGGTGGCGCTCCTCGGCCCGGGGCGGATGCGCTACCGCGACGCCCTCAGCGTGGCGTATACCCTGGGGAGCGTGCTGGGAGGGGAGCATGCGGATTAGGGTGCGGCTTTTCGCGGCGTACCGGGAGACGGCCGGAGAGGGGGAGCTCGAGCTCGAGCTCCCCGAAGGCGCCACCGTGGGCGACGCGGCGCGGGCGCTGGAGGCGCGGTTCCCCGGCCTGGCCCTGGGTGAGGGGATGGCAGCGGTGAACGCCGGCTTCGCCGGCCGGGACGCGCCCTTGAAGGACGGGGACGAGCTCGCCTTCTTGCCCCCGGTCTCGGGCGGGGAGGAGGAACGGCTTTTCCTCACCGAGTCGCCGCTCGAGCCCCTTCTGCCCGAGCTCGTGGCCTGGGCGGTCCGGCCCGAGTACGGCGCCAGCGTGGTCTTCCTGGGCACGACCCGGAGCCCCAACCGGGGCCGGGCGGTGGACCACCTGGTCTACGAGGCCTACCCGGAGATGGCCGAGCGGGTGCTCGCCCAGATCGCGGACGAGATGCGCGCGCGCTGGGGCCTCGGGCGGATCGCCATGGTTCACCGCTTGGGGCGGGTGGACCCCGCCGAGGCCTCGATCCTGATCGTGGTCTCGAGCCCCCACCGCCCCGAGGCCTTCGAGGCCGGGCGCTACGCCATCGAGCGCGTGAAGCAGGTCCTCCCCGTGTGGAAAAAGGAGGTGCTCAAAGACGGGGCGTTCTGGGTCGAGGGCAGGGTGGACCCTTCCCTCCAGCTCGGCGAATAGGGCACGTATAATGCCCGACTAAGGGGACCTATGCAGGAGGCCGAGGAGCTTATCGTCGAGGCGCTATCGAACTACGGCATCCCACCCGCCGCCAGCCGAAACCTGATCCAGCGGGCTAGGAAGAAGAGCGGGCTCGGTGACCGGCCCGCCGACTGGGTGCGGCTCGCCGAGGGCCCTTTGCTCGCCGAGATCCAGGGCATCATCCCCGTCTTCCGCGGGGGCGGGGCCTACGCCGAGGCCGTGGCGCGGCTCCGGGAGCTCGCCCGGCGCGCCGAGCCCGCGCCCTCCCCGTCCGCGCCCCGGGCGGCGCGGCGGGTCAACCTGGACGACGCCGCCGAGCGGGAGCGCCTGCTCGTCGAGCTGGCCCGGGAGGAGGGGGCGATGGGGGTGGCGTTGATCCGGAACGGCCGGGCCGAGATGCGCTTCCCCGGGGCGCCCTCGGGGCTGCCCCGCCTGCTCTTCGCCGCCCACCGGTTAGTCAGCCGGCGGCGCCGGTACCGGGTGGCGTATCTTGTGGTCAAGGAGGCCCAGGTGTTTCTTCGTCCTCTGGGAGAATACGTGGTGGCGGTGGTGACCAGGCGGGACGCCAACCTCGGCCGGGTGTTCACCCGCCTGGCCGAGCTTTCGGCCGAAGGAGGTCAGGAATGATGCGAAAGGCTTTGGCGGTGGCGGTCGGGGCCCTGCTCCTGGCCTGGGCGCAAGGAGCGCTGCCCCCGGCGGCGGGCCTCTACGACGAGGTCATGCCCAAGGTGCTCGAGGCCAAGCAGGTCCTGGAAAGGGACCCGGCGCAGGCCTTGGTCCTGGTGGAGGACGCCCAGAAGGCCTTCGCCAAGGGCAGGGAGCCGCTGCCGCCGGTGATCGCGGCGGGCATCGAGCAGGCGCTCAAGGACGCCCGAATCTCGGTGGCCCGGAAGAGCAAGGCCGACCTCGAGGGGCGGCTCTGGGTGGTGCGCGGGGCCTTCGCCAAGGCCCTCTACGACGCCTTCTTCGAGGCGGTGGCGGCGGGCAACCTGGAGACCGCCCGGGCCCTTCTCGACCGGCTGGTGGAGGCCAGCGCCCGTCCCGAGTCGTTGAAGGAGGAGGCCCTCGCGCTCGCCGAGAAGAAGGACCTCGAGGGGCTGCGCCGGCTCTTCGAGCGCGCCTACCTGAACGCCATCGTGAAGAGCCTGGAGCTCGCCGGCGACGGCGAGAACCGGGTCCATGCCTACGCCTTGGTCTCCAAGGCCTACGGGCTCTTCCTCATCATTCAGGACGCCCCGCGGGTCCGGGACGTGCGGCCCAAGGACTTCGTGGACGCGCTGGCGGCGCTGGCCTCGGGGGACCTCGAGGGCTACCGGGCTAGGGTCGCCGAGCTGCGAACCAAGCTGACCGAGGCGCTTCGTGCCTACGAGAAGGCGCCCGTCCCGTCCCCGGGGAAGCCGGGACCCAAGGCGCCCCAGCCGGTGGCGGCGGCCCCCGCGAGCCCCGCGCCCAAGCCCGAGGCGCCGCCGCCACCCCGGGCGGGCACGCCTAAGGCCACCTCCCCCACTGCGCCGTCCCAAG
>JALVVO010000254.1 GCA_027023345.1 Thermaceae bacterium | reverse complement strand
CACCGCCACCAATAGGGCTAGGTCCACCACCCGCCCGCCCCAGTTCACTTTGAAGTGGCTGGCGTCCAGGTAGAGGTAGGGGTAAGCAGGCTCCAGGGGCCGCTCACGCCAGGCCGAGAGTTCCTCTTCCAAACGCTGGGCGATCCGGGAAACCGCGTCCTTGCTGATGCGGATGCGAGAAAGCCCTTCGGTGATCGCCGCGATCTTGCGGGCGGAGACCCCCTGCAAGTACATCTCCAGAATGACCTCTTCAACTTCTCCGGTCATTCGCTTATAGCGCTCAAAAACTTCGGTCAAGAAAGCTCCTTCTCGATCGCGGGGCACGCGAAGCTGCTCGACCTTAGCCACCAGCATAATCAGGTCCCGGGTGTAGTGGCCGTTTCGCTCACCCAGTCGAGTTGGCGTGCGTTCGCGATACCCCGCAGCAAGGTGCTCGGTCATTTCCTCCTCCAGCACCTCTTCGATGACCGCCTTCACACCCTCCCGGATGCGCCGGCTGATCTCTTCCTTGGTCAATCCGCGAAGTTCCTCCTTCGTCACTTGAGACCTCCGGATTAACCCCACAAAATACGCAACACTACCAATTTGAGATACAGCCAATTGTACCAACTTCACGACTAAGCCATTGCAGTAGTCTTTACTCGAGAACATGCGTAGGCACTACAACCTTTCTTTCGCTCTTTGCGCCAACCAATCTTCCGGATAAAACTTTCAACATCATTATGCCCGGAAAAACAGCCTGCGCCACCTCCCAATAGTTCTCTTGAGCCCCCAACAAAAAAAAGAATAATAAGCCAGAAGAGTATATGAATGCTACGTGCCAATTTTCGTCCCTCAATTTATATATAGTATACATTCGGAATACTAAGATGTAGGTTGCAATAACAGAAATAATAACTCCACATTCAGCAATCATACTTATCCATGATGAGTAAGGCTTTTGCGTAGAGCCATAATATGGGTTGGAGGCCGATTCTATCCATAAGTCTAAGAAGTACTTTCTTTGGAGGTCTGTTGTTCCGGTGGGTATAAAAGGAATGGGTTTTGGATTTAAGGGAGATCCAAAGTACATCCCGGTCACTATCAATGCAGCACGACTTGTTAGCTGCCCAGGTCCTGCCCCCAAGTATAATACCCAAGGATTATCCGATGGAATGTCGTGAAGAAGCCTCCGTACCATCACAGCCCTCGGGCTTTCACCGCGCATAAACTGATCCAGGTACGAATTAATAAGCGTAAGGTTTGTAGGAAGAAAGTAAAACACCCCAGTCGTCAATATAGCTATCAAGACTCCCAAACGAAAGACGCGCTGCAATTTCAACAAACCGCCATACAACACCGCACTAAT
This sequence comes from Thermaceae bacterium, assembly GCA_027023345.1. Taxonomy (GTDB): domain Bacteria; phylum Deinococcota; class Deinococci; order Deinococcales; family Marinithermaceae; genus WFXV01. The sequence continues at coordinate 23,575 of JALVVO010000254.1, read as the reverse complement.
TACAAGTGCTAACCCGAGGAAAACGATAACGTGCATCACAGACGCAAATATTAATGCTATAGCACCAACAAGCGCTGCAATCCAAGTAAGCAACCTATGCCGCATGACTTGCCACGCTGCGACAAGAAACAGGAGCGAAAAAGCAACGTTCACCGCGAACATGGCATTGCTGAAATCCACACCTTTGACAAAGCCGTTGAGAGAAAAACCGATTGTCCCTTTCACCCAATCACCATTTGCTAAGTCAAATGTTCCTGTGTGGAAATAACCATAAAAGGCCTGCAAGACGCCCAAAGTTCCTTCAATTAGAACAAAAATACGGACTATACTTCCCATTTTTTCTAATAAAACATCTGATACATGAAGAGCACTTGAGGGAACGAGCCAAGCAAAAACAAGTGGCCCATATGTTAATATGGCGAGAAGAGCCGATATCAGATTAAAATCGGGGGTTGCGATGAGCCACACACCGAGTAAAAGCACGTACACAAAAACAAACACTGCCATTCTAAGGAGCATTCCGATATAAAAGCGCTTGCTACCCATAGTTACTATTAGCAATCCCAGAGATAAATACGGAACCAAGAGGGCAAACAACTTGAAGGGGCTCCACGTCACAAACAAAGTGGCCCAGAAAGCGTAGAGATACGCTTTCTCCTGTCTAGTTAGTGCTCTTCTATACATCTCACTACTAAAACTACACTTACTCCGGGCGTCCGACATCTCGTCTGCTCTCGCCCTTTGCTCTCCAATCGCTTAATTCTCCCTTGGCCATCTTAACTCCTTCAATAATTCCTCGTGTGATTAAGTGGATCTTTCGCGGGAAAATAAGCATATAAAGTACAACTTTCAGCACCCACTTGCTGACACCTAAGTGACGCATGTACAAAAGAGTGCTATTTCTAATAATAAGAAACATCCTCGTCTCATCTTCGGAATAAGGGAGGGTTAACCTCAAATGCCCCAGCTTGATTGTTATCCGTTTCTGGCGAGTTGGCGGATGGAGAAAACGGGCTTTGACTACAGTCCCCAGAGGAACACCCGCATTTTTGGCACGCCAGAAATACTCTAACTCGTCTCCCCAGATGAATAAGTCTTTGAGTGGAAGTCCAATCCTTTCTACAAGCTTTCGTTGTATGAGTACCCCATTATATAGCGTTACCCACCCGAATATTACGCCCTGTGTTCCTGCCTGGGATCGTGCTTCTGAGTGAGTACTTATTTCCTTCCCGCCTTCCGATAGCATCTTAAACGCGAGCTTCTCTTCTGTCGCATCAGTTGAAGAAATTACAAGGGAACCTCGCATCATCAAATCTACAGAAGTGTTCATGAGATTCTGGAGGTTATCCCTATAAGGCATCCCATCGTCATCCATGGCCCAAATCCACTCAAATCCTCGCTCATAAGCCCACTTTATTCCTTCATAAAACCCTCCAGCGCCCCCTATATTTTTCGGCAAATTGAGCACCTCAACTTGGGGAAACTCCTTTGCCAACACCTCATGTGTACCATCGGTACTTGCATTATTTACAACGAGAACCTTATCCGGTGCGCGGGTCTGCCCTAGAACAGCGCGTAAGCACCTTCTGAGGAGATTCTTACGATTGAATGTCACAACGACCGCGCAAACCTTCTCACTCACGGGGCAATCTCCTCCTTAAACGCTTTCAGAGCTCTCGCTACCGCCTGGTCCATGTTGTAGTACTTGTAGTCAGCAAGCCGGCCCGCAAAAAGCACGCTTCCCTCAAGCTTAGCTGCTTCCTTCTCGTAAAGGACATAGCGTTCCCGATTCTCCTCCCTGGGGATAGGGTAGTAGGGCTCGTTCTTATCCACCTGGTAGGCCTGCGGGTACTCCACTACAAGCGTGGTCAGAGAAAGCCGCTGCCCTGTTAGGTGCTTCTGCTCGGTGATGCGGGTGAAGTCGTACTCATTCGGGTAGTTAACCGTGCCCACCTCCTGGTGCCATTCCTCCTCAAGGGTCATGAATTCGAACCGAAGGCTGCGGTAAGGCAGAGGGCCGTGCATGTAATCAAAGAACTCATCGATCGGACCGGTATAGATCATGCGGTTAAAGCGAACCTCGTTCACAATTTCTCGGTAGTCGGTATTGAGAAGCACCTTGATGTTGGGGTGAGAGAGCATCCGTTGAATGAGCGCGGAGTACCCACGTTTGGGCATGCCCTGGTAGCGGTCTTGGAAGTAGCGGTCGTCACGGCTGATGTAAACAGGTACCCGACCTGTCACTGAAGAGTCAAGCTCCTCGGGTTTAAGCCCCCACTGCTTCAGAGTATAACTGTAAAAGACATGTTTGTAAATATAGTTAGCCAAAAAGCGTAATTCCCCCTCTGCACTTTCCCGCAGGTGTAGGATGGGAATTTTTACTCCAAAACCATAATGCTCAACAAGGAGTTTCTCTAGCTTCTCCGCATATCTCGGAGGAAAGAGGACATAGAGCGAGTTCAGGTTGAAGGGAACAGGAACTTTCTTCCCTTCCACCACAGCAAGTACCCGATGATAGTAGGGCCGCCACTCGGTGAACTGAGAAAGATAGTCCCAAACTTTTTTGCTGTTGGTGTGAAAGATATGGGGGCCATACTTGTGAACCAAGATTCCATGTTCATTGTAGTAATCGTAAGCATTGCCACCTATGTGATTTCTACGCTCAACAACGAGCACCTTTTGGCCCAGCTGCGTAGCAATACGTTCGGCCAGTGTGGCTCCAGTGAAGCCTGCCCCAACAATCAACCAGTCGAACATAAAGGCCCCCTCGTGCCTACCTTAGCCAGTGGGACAGGTCCCGCTTGATTAGGGCTTGCAGCTTCAGGATATCCTCACGATATAGCTCAACAAGCTCTCTACGTACTGCTATCGGAAATTCTGGTTTGGCAAGATTCCGGTTCCGCAAAGTCACGACCAAGCGTTGGCGCAACTTGACAGGGATTAGGGGTTTAAACAGCGACTTAATCGGATGCGGTTTGCTCAGGAAAGCGTGAATTATTTTATTTCTAGGAACGCCGGAAACATTGAAACGTAGTGACATATCTGGCTTAAAGTCAGCGTTAACCCCAAGGAAACGGAAGACATCACGTGATAATTCTATGGGTTTTTCTTTGAGATCCTCATACAAGTAGATACGAATCTGATCCCGATCGAAAAGGTCATAATATCGCATCAATTGAATGTAGTAGAAACCCACAGCCTTATAGTGCCATATATGCTCCCAGTGTTCTTGTATACGTCTTTCCTCCTCTAAGAGCGCTTTTCGAAAATCTGTATGCGGCTCGCGTCCATCCCGCAGCAAATGAAGAAACGCCGAGTATGCTCTATCTACCGGATTGCGCAATATCGCAATCAGCTTGGCGTTTGGGATATGGCGCCGAATGCGCTTAGGTGCATCGGGGCTGTACAAATATAAGGGTGACGCTTCTCCCACAGCCAACGCATTTTCCGCTCCCTCAAAAAGGGCTTGATACGCCTCGATATCGGTGATTGAAAAACGATTTATCGCCTCGCCATCGCCAGGTCCCCGGAAATTGGGTTTCTGCCCCTCTAATGCGAAAAAGTTCGGCTCCTTCACGGGAGACATGAATATCTGAGGATGTTGCTTGAGGTAGTAATACAGCGCTGTGGTACCAGCTTTAGCCGCCCCGATAATCAAAAAGTTGGGCATTCTTCCCATATACGTTCACCTCCCAAGAGTGCGCCGACTAAAAAGCGCAGAGATAACTGAGGCATACACACCCAAATTCCTCACGACAAGCCGATGTAGCCATACATTCCACAGCGCCATCGTGCCTGCCGTCGCAATTGCTGCGCCGGTAATCCCAAGAAACGGAATACCTATCGCATTCAGCGCTACATTTACTAATGCGCTCCAACCATATACACGAGCGCTTTGATACTGGTGGCCAGTAAGGTTCATAAGGTACCCTACGGAACCCGCACCGGCATTCACAAGCTGTCCCAATACCAGAATAGCCATAGCAGGATAAGCATCTACGAACTCCGGGCCGAAGAACCTGAGAATAGATTTTCCAAAGAGAACCAAACCACTCCCCATGAGCAACGATGGCCAGAATATTCCATGGGCCGAAAAGTACAACATCCGCTGCAACTCCAAACGACGCCCCTGTGTATAGAGCGAGGAAATCATGGGGGCAAGTACGGCATTGACCGCCACCAATACAAAGCCAACTAAAGCAGCCGTTTTGGCGGCCGCGTTGTAAATTCCCACATGTTCCGGACCCAACCAGAACCCTATCATGATTACATCTGTTTTATTAAGTAATACAAGATAACCCGATATTAGCAGCAAAGGCATGGATACCCGTAACCACTGTCGCACATCATAGGCGGGGCGGACACCTCGAGCTCCATCCGGAAGTGCCCTCGTCAGCGCCCACAGTTGGACAACCAAGGCGACTAGTAAACTCAAGTATGCAACCCCCACTGCGGCCCTTGCCGTCAGCGCACCACTCCAGAACAACACTCCGGCGCCGACCACCAAAACCACCGGGCGGAGAAGCACCTGGGGCCCATATACTAAAACTATTCGACGAAGGGCCTTAAACAGTTCTGCGTTTAAATTAACTAAAGCGAGTATCGGAACCAGCCAGATTCCTAACGCTAGAATAGTTGCTTGAGCTTCTTCCACGCCAAGGACACTTGCGTACATGTTAATGACAATTGCAAGCGCCGCCGAAATAGTGAGACCCATTAGAAAAGTAAATCCACTGCTCACACGCAAGAAACCTTGAAGAAAAGACCATTTTCTTTGAGATACATACTCGGGAACAAACCGCAACGCTGCTGTCGGAAAACCCAAACTTGCAAACACCGCAAGCAGGGAAGTCCAAGCTATAGTGTAAGTGTATCGCCCATACTCTGCCGACCCAAGCCAGCGGGCAAGAAGTACTTGGACAACGTAACTTAGCCCCACCCCAATAACCTGGAAGGCAAAAGCCAGACCGGCGCCAAGTGCGAGCGAAAAATGCAGATTAGGTCGGCGCAGGTGCTTCCATAGCCAAGGCAGGGCCTTGAACATACCGTGTTAAGCCCCTCGGCCCACCATGGGGCGTAGGTATCCCAACTCCTCAAGCTTTTTCAAAACCTTGGCTACGCTTTCGTCCACACTCTCCAAATCCGTGCGACACTCTACCTCTGGATTGAGCGGCGGTTCGTAGGGATCATCAACCCCGGTAAAGTTCTTGATCTCCCCCGCCCGTGCTTTTTTATAAAGGCCCTTTACATCCCGCTCTTCACACACCTCCAAGGGCGCGTTCACGTAGACTTCGATAAAGTCCCCGATCTTACGCCGCACCTCTTCGCGGGTTTCCCGGTAGGGCGAAATCGCAGCCACAAGCACGATTACTCCATTGCGGGTCAGCAAGTGGGCGACAAAGCCGATACGACGGATATTTTCGTCTCGATCTTCCTTGGTGAAGCCAAGACCCTTAGTGAGGTACTGACGCACCACGTCGCCATCGAGGATCTCCACGCGGTAACCGCGTCTTTTTAGCTCGTCGTACACCGCACGGGCTAAAGTGGTCTTGCCTGCGCCAGAAAGACCGGTAAACCAAACGGTGACGCCCTTTTGGTTCACGCTCATTCGCCCTTCCCTCCGTTAATCTTCTGGTAAGCCTCAATCAGGATCCGCGCCACCTCGGGCCGGGTGAACTCTGGCGGTGGCATCTCGCCCCGGCGAAGCATCGCCCGCACCTTGGTGCCCGAAAGATGCACCCGGTGCTCGCTGTCGTGGGGACAGGTCTTGCTGGTGGTCATCTGGCCACAGGCCCTACAGTAGAAGGCGTGCTCGAACTTGAGGGGCGTGATGCCGAGCTCACCGGGGGCAAACTCGTCGAAGATCTTTTGCGCGTCGTAGGTGCCGTAGTAGTCGCCTACTCCTGCGTGGTCGCGCCCCACGATGAAGTGGGTGGCGCCGTAGTTTTTGCGGGCGATAGCGTGGAGCACGGCCTCACGGGGACCGGCATAGCGCATGGCCGCAGGGAACACCCCGAGCAGCACCCGATCCTTGGGATAGTACTTCTCGAGGACCACCTCGTAGGTGTGCACCCGCACCTCGGCAGGCACGTCGTCGGCCTTAGTGGCGCCGACCAGCGGGTTCACGAAGAGCCCGTCCACCATCTCAAGCGCCACCTTCTGCAAGTACTCGTGGGCGCGGTGGATCGGGTTTCGGGTCTGAAAGGCCACTACCGTTTTCCAGCCCCGGCGGGCGAACTCGGCCCGGGTCTCGGCCGGGGTGAGGCGGTAGGCGTGGAATTTCTCGTGGGGAATGGGGTTCAAAAGCCAGATGGGGCCGCCCAGGTAAACGGGGCCGCTTTGATAAAGCGCGGCCACCCCGGGGTGACGGTCGTCCTCGGTACGGTAGACCTCGCGGGCTTCCTCCGCTTTATCGGGACGGTAGATGCTGGCAACGCGCATCACCGCTAGCACCTGGCCCCTCCAGCTGAGGGCGACCTCGTCGTCAAGCGAAAGGCCCTCAGCGACGTCCTCCGCTACCGGCAGGGTAATGGGCACCGTCCAGGGCAGGCCGCTCGCAAGGCGCATCTCGCTGACCACCGTGCGGTAATCGGCCTCTTCCATGAAGCCCTCAAGCGGGGAGTAAACCCCAGTAGCAATACACTCAAGATCAGCTACATTCCGCTCGTTGATTTCCAAGACAGTCAAATCACGAATTCGCTCTAAAAACGCTACCCTCTCTGGACCCGTCACCACCCGGTTGACCAGCTCGCCCCCGTGGGGCGCCACCAAATCCGTTTCGCTCTCGGTCATCAACTCTGCCACGTGTCTACCCTTCCTGCGCCGCCGGATGCGAAAGCTCACCGACGTAGGCATCCGCCAAGACCTTACTACAACCTTCGGCTTCAAGCAGACCTAAAAGACCAAGTCGGCTGCCCTCGTACGTTCGCACCTGCGTCCCCACCCCTGCCGCCTCTGCACGTTCGGCCACCGCTTTGAGCACGTCTTCAGCCAGCGCCCGGTAACCCTCCAGCATGGAATCCTCCAATTGACGAAGCGAGCCAGGGCCAAGCCATCCCTTCTCCCCTAGCTCCTCCACTGTGCGGCGCAAGCGTGTGGGCGATATATAAAACACTACGAGCAAACCAGATTCGGCAGCCCGAGCCGCGGATATTGCCTTCTCAGTAACAGGAACATAGTCGTAGGGATTGGCTAAAACCAGGCAAACCACCCGCTAACCTCCGAAGCCGATCCACGGCCAATAGACCCAAGCCACCACTAATAAGAGTAAAAAGCCTACGCCTTTTAGCCAAAGGCCGTATCGGAAGGCCTGCAACGGGCGAACGTAACCGCTACTCACCACGATGGCGATTGCAGGAGTGCTAACAGGTAGGAGGAAAGCGAGGCCGGCAGACACTGCTACTCCCAACGTAGCAACTTGGGGGGACAAACCCAATGCGCTCGAGGCCGCCAGGGCCACAGGCATCAAAACCGCAACCGCGGCGGCGTTGCTCATGACTTCGGTGAGCAAAAGCGAGAGAATCAAAATAGCGGCTAAGGCCGAAGCCTTTGCATGGACCCCGCCGAAAAGCGTACTGGCGAGGAAGGCCGCCGCCCCGGTGGCTTGAAGTGCCGAAGCCAAGGCGATGGCACTACCGTACATAAGGAAGACCCCCCAGTTCACGTCTTCCTCGACCTCCCGCCAATCGGCTACTCCGAGGACAAAGGCGAGAACCACCCCGAGAAGGGCAACCGTCCCAAGCCCCCAGGCCTCCCCGAGAAAAATCCACATCCCCACAACCATGAGCCAAAGGCCTAGGACCTTCCACTCCCGATAAGAGAAGCTTCCGAGGTCCCGCACCCGTGCGTTGAGGTGTGCAAGTAAGCCATCCAAAGCGGCGTCCTCGGGAAGCAAGCGCCAGAGTACGGCGAGGGCAGTGGCCAGGAGGCCCAGCACCAGAGGCGCCGTGGCCCATAGCCATGACAAAAAACCGATCCCCGAACCCGTCGAAGCCTGTAGCATCCCTAGCGCGAGGGGAGCCCGGGCACCCCCCAAGAGCGTGGCTATTCCCCCCACGATTGCACCCCAGGCAAGCGCCAAGAAGTAAACCATGCCCAGCTTTTCTCCGGGTCTCGCGCCTGAGGCCCGCGCAAGTTCCAGCACCAAGGGAAAGAGCATGGCCACTACCGCGTGTTCGCTGATGAAAAAGGCCATCAGTGCAGGGGTAACGAGTAGCACCGCGACCAGTGCCCTGGGCCTTTCACCAAAGCGGCGAACAGCGAGGAGGGCAAGTCGTGCACTCAGCCCCGAGCGCATGACTGGGCTTGCTAGGATGAGGGCCCCAAGGATGAAGAACACAGCGTCGCTGCCAAAATAGGCATAGACCTCTTCTGCCGATAGAGCTCCGCTTACTGGAAGAAGAAAAAGGACCAACACCCCGGTAACGGCCAACGGTAGGCTGTTCGTACCCCACAAAAACCCCGCCACCGCGAAGACCGCGAGCGCTCCACGTGCCTCCTTAGATAGCCCTCCAATCGGTAGGAACTGAATGGCTCCATAAAGCATTCCGGCCGCAAGGTACCAGGCCCACCTGCGTTCGGGGGCCCGCAACCACCGCCATGCCTTTTTCAGGTTCGCCACTCGTCCCATAACACGTGCGCGGGCCTATGCTATCCGATCTGCTCTCCACCGGTCCGCTGGTACTTATGACCGAAGCTTGCAGGGCAAGTTGCCGGTGCTAGGGGGCGTTTGTCAAAGCCCCTGCCATCCCATAGCGTACCGGCCAACCTAACGTAGAGTTGACTTCTACGACGCCGCAAAAGCTCGACCACGGTAGAAGCCGAAGGGAGCCCGTGGCCAACCCTGGAGAACCCAGACATCGCTTGAAAGCTCAAATCGAGGCTGGATTAGGCGTTCGCGAGCTCCGCCACTAGCAAACCACTGAGGCCGCCCGGCTGCGGCCGCTCATCCCCTCGCTAGAGCTCTCCCTTGGCAACCGGGCCTTCCTGGCTCTCGCAAGGCGCCTGGGGCTCCCCGCGCTCACCACCGACAAGAGCTGTGCAGGCTGGACCTCGGGGTAGATGTCCGTGTGATCTGCTGAGCCTCGCGACCAGCGCTCAAAGCCCTGCCGCGAGCCAGGGGCCGGCAGGCAAGCGGGTGCTTCTACCGGCGGCGAGGACGCGGCCGGGGAGGGGCTCTTCAGGGTGGACGAAGGTGAGGAAGCTGTCCTCGGGAGCGCGGGCCTCGCCTTCGAGAAGCCAAAGGGAAAAGAACGGGGTGGCGAGGAACTTACCCGGATGTAGGCGCGCCTTTTGCGCTGGGGTGGGCTCCAGGCGGGCGACGTCGAGCGCTTTTTCCAGATGCAGCTCGCGACCGCGGCCGTAGTCGTAGAGGCGGTAAGTGAGGTCGGAGCGCTGTTGCACCTCGTAGAGCAGGATCCCCGGCCCCAGAGCGTGGATGGTGCCGGCGGGGATGTAGATCACGTCGCCCGGCTCCACCGGCACAAAGTTCAAAAGCTCGAGGATGCTCCCGTCCTGGGCGGCGGCCCGGAGCTCGTCGCGGGTGAGGGGGCGCCTAACCCCGTAGACGACCTCGGCCCCGGGCTCGGCCTCGAGGACGACCCAGGCCTCGTTCTTGCCGTGGAAGCCAGTGTGGGCCTCGACGGTGTGGGCGTAGGCGTCGTCGGGGTGCACCTGGACGCTGAGCCAGGCGGCGGTGTCGAGGAGCTTGATGAGGAGCGGAAGCTCGAGCCCATACCTTCGCACCGCCTTCTCGCCAAGAAAACCGGGCCCGAGCTCGGGGAGCACGTCCTTGAGCCTCCGGCCTGCGAAGGAGCCTTCAAGGATCTCGTTTTCGTCGTAGACCATCCAAGCCTCGCCGACCGGCTCCTCGCCCTCGTAGCCGAAGCGCCGGGCGAGCCGCCGGCCGCCCCAGACCCGGGGCACGAGGCGGGGCTTCAGGGAGATTAGGGGTTCTGCCATCGCGTTCAGCGTATTCCACCGAGGTCCGGGCGGCCGGTTAAGGTGATAGCGAATGAGGAAACTCACGATCCGTCTTCCCCCCGAACTCCACCGGGCGCTCAAAGAGGCCGCGCGGCGGGAAGGGAAGAGCCAGGCCGAGCTCGTCCGCGAAGCCCTCTCCCTCTACCTGGCCGGGCGCGGGGAGCCCCGCCCGCGCTCGCTGGGGGCGAGCGAAGACCCCGAGCTCTCCGGTCGGGCTTTGGAAAAGTGGCTCGAAGAGGCCTGGACCGGGCGGCCTCCACGCCCTTAAAACCCCGGCCCCGACGCGAGCTGCGCGTATAATGCGGGTGCGGATCGTGAGAATGAAGGCCGTTGCCCGAAAGCAGAGGCTCGAGGACCGCGCCGAGGACCGGGCGGAGTGGCGCCGGGTTCCCCTAGAGGAGCGGCTTCAGGCGGTCTGGGAGATGGCCCTCTTCTGGGCGGAGCTGGAGCGCGCTCGGGCCCGGAAAGAGGGCCGGGAGGTGCGGCTCGGCATTCACCGCATCGAGCCGGTGGCGGTGAAGCGGCCGTTGAAGCGCTGAGCAAGCCCGGCGAAAGCACGGGGATGGACTTTGACCTGGCAAGAAGCTAAGAACCTGTTCGGCCGGATCGCTAAACGGGTCCTTAAGGTGGTGACCCGTCGCAGGCGCCCGGCAGCGGTAATCCTCTCCAAGGAAACACACGAGCGCCTAACCCGCCCCCAGGAAGACCTGGCCACCTTCCTGCGACGCTCGCCGCTTTTCGGCCTGGACCTGGAGACGGAGCGCGAGGCTTCGCTTCCCCGCGACGTGGACCTGGAGCCTCGAGCCGGACCGATTCACGGCCAAAGCTCGATCCCGCCCTCGAGCATCGCCTCGAGGGTGGACCGGAGGGCTTCGTACTCCTCTTTTGCGTAGGCGTGGACCTCGAGGCCTGGCACCTTGAGCGTCTTCTTGGCCAGGGCGAAGGCGTCGGGCCGGGGCGGGCCCTCGTAGAGGAGGAAAAGATCCACGTCGCTCATCGCGGTCGCCCGCCCTTTGGCCCAGGAGCCAAAGAGCACCGCCCGCTCAAGGGGAAGCTTTTCGGCGAGCGCGGGCAGCCTGGCCCTCAGCGGGGCCACGAGCTCATCCCGCGTCCATCTGGGATAGAAGACCTTTGCCGAACGCAAGGACCGCCTCCGCAACCGGGTCAGGGTTTCCACCCCAGCGGCTCGGCCAGGAAGACCCCGCCCTTATCCACGTGGAAGCGCAGGAACTTGGAGACCGCCACGGTCGCGGGGTAGGGCCGCGCGTGCTTCTGGGCGTCGGCGAGCGTCCAGGTGAGGGCGTTGTGGAAGTCCACCAGGATCAGGTCGAGCTTCCAGGACTCCAGGCCCTGGGGCAGGGCGGGCCGGCTGTAGCAACGGGGGTGGAACCGATCGCAGCCTTTTTGCAAGCGGATTTGCTTTTTCTCAAGCTCCAGCCGGTAGGGGCCGAAGCGAACCGGGAGGCCGATCTTGAGCGAGCGCACCCAGTCGGTCACGAGCACGCCCCAGTAGCTCCGGGCCTCCTTGGTGCGCGGGGCGATTACGTACCGCCAGGCGCCGGGGGTGCTGGTGGAACGCGAGGTGGTCTGGGTGATGCGGAAGAAATCGTGGGTAGGAACCTGCTCCGCCCAGGCGAGGGCGAACCATACGGCCAGGGCTAGAAGCACGCGCATGCCCCAGCTTACGCCGGGGGCCGGGAAGGCCGGGTCGCAAATGACCGAAGATCTCTGTTATTCTTTTTTTATGGCAAGAAAGAAAACCACCGTCTACCTGGACGAAGAGCTTCTGCGCGCCACCAAGGTCGCCGCGGCCCGCCAGAACAAGCGAGAGTACGAGGTCTTCGAAGAAGCACTCCGGCGCTACCTGGGTCTTGAGCTCCTCGAGAGGATCTGGCAACGGGCCGACCTCACCGAGGAAGAAGCCCTGGCGCTCGCCTACTCCGAGCTCGAGAAGGCGAGAAAGGAGCATTGATACGGGCCATCCTCGACCCCGGCGTGCTGGTCTCGGCCCTGCTCTCGCGCTCAGGAGCTCCGGCCCGGCTCCTTTCCCTATGGAGCAGGGGGCACTACGACCTCGTGGTCAGCCCCCACCTGCTTACCGAGCTCGCAATTGTGCTAAGAAGGGAAAAGTTTCGCCGATACCTATCGGAGGAGGAAGCCGAGGCCTTCGTGCACTGGCTTAAGGGAGCGGCCCTTCTTGTCCCTGACCCCGCCCAACGGCCGCGCTACACCCGTGACCCAAACGACGATTACCTGATCGCGGCCGCGAAAGCGGCCGGCGTCCCCCTCGTCGTCTCGGGCGACCGGGACCTCCTCGCCTTTTCCGACCCGCCCCCGGTCGTCCTCACGCCGGCGGCCTTCCTGGACGCCCTCAAGGGCGGGCCAGGTTGAAGGTGATCGTGCCCCGGTAGACGCCGGTTGGCTCGCCGGGCAGGAGCTCCACCGAAAGCGGGTAGCGCTTGAGGAAGGGGCCCCGACCCCGGGCCAGGACCTGGGGCAAGGCAGAAAGGCGCAGACCGCCGACCGAAACGCGCTCGGGCGGCAGGGTTAGGGGGCCCTCGAGCGGGGTAGCCCTAGCCCAGAGGACCCAACCCGTGTTCGCGACCACGCGGACCTCCACCGAGTCGGGGATCACCGCGCCATCTTCCACGCGGATCGGGAGCGCGGCCCTTGGCTTTTGATCCAGGTAGAGGATCAGGACCTCCGGGATCCGGATCACCACCCGGGTGCTGGCGCTCGTGCGCTGGCCGACTGCCAGCCCGGAGGCCAGCGACAAAACCAGAAATGGGAGGACCTTCCAAAACCTTGGCACCCCGACCACCTCCTCGTGGCGGGGTGCAACCGGTGGGCCGCGAAGGAGCCCAAAAGAGAGCGACCCGAGAATGCTTTGAGCCCTTCCGCGTTCGGCCGGTTGCACCACTGGCTCCCCGTGCCACCCTGGTGCCCAGCTTGGCGGACACGGATCAACGCCTCCGAACGCTCCTGGGCGCCTTTTACCTCTCCGGCGGGTGCGCCCGCCCTCCGCCGGCGTCAGCCCTACCGGGCCTCAAGTCCAGCTTAGAGCCTCCAAGCGAGACCGTGACTCCCCCGCTTGGATACCCCCATTTGGGGGATCGAGTTTCTCCGGCGCCGCCCTAACCTAAGGATGGATGAGCCGTGGGAGGCGTTGACCCCCGGTATCCCAAGACGGGCGCCAAGGGACCGGGGCGAGCCAGTGGCGCGACCGGCTTACGGCCTCTTCACCGGAGGTGAGATGATGAAGAGGCTAGTCTTGCTTCTTAGCTTCGCAATCGTGGCCGCAGGAATGGCGTGGGCACAGTTCAATATCAGCTACCCAGCTTATGCCTACGCATTTACCAATGCACAAGAGGTGGATTTCTTCGCGACCCCAACCAATACGGGCTCCACGGGAGCGCTAGCCAGTGTCACAGGGTACTACACCGCCACCACCACAGATCTCCAAACATGCATCGAAAGCCTCGTGAGCTCCGCTTCGCTCACTGCAAACTCAACAGGCGCTGGCACCGACACGACTGCTGGCTGTAGCTTTGCCCCGAACAACGTCTACACCTCGGGCTTCAGCGTGGACTACACGGGCATTACCGGTTTTAGCGCCACCGACGCCAGCATCTTAGTGATCACCAACGCCAGCACGTGGACGGTCTCGGCGGCAATCGACACGGCGATTACGGGCGGGAGCTTGTACATCGAACCGGGTTACGTGGACACGAGTGCTGCGGTGGTTTCCAACGCAGGGGCGATACAACTGTCAACGACCGCGGTGCCCATCTCGGACGCGCCTGCGGGCGGCAGCACTACGGCAACAACAACCGCAGGAACCTCCGATGCCTTCTACACTCAATATAGAAATGCTTACGTCATCCCGGTGATGTTCTACCTCCAGTTTGACCCCTTCTCTGCCGCACCGGCGAGCTCCTCCGAGACAACGAACCTCACGTTGAGCGTCGCGGCACCGTAAGCAACGACGATATGTTTACCTCGCATTGTCGCCGCAACCCCCTCGCAAACCCGGCGAGGGGGTTGCTTCTCTTAAAAATGCTTGTTGCCTTGAACTTCTTGACGACAGCTCAAGTCACCGCGCAAATCGGCATTGGAGTATCGCCACCACATAAGGAGTTCACTTTGCCTCCAGGGGGACTCGCACGCGGGCGCGCAGTATTCTTCACTCAACACCACTACCGTGGAACCTTTACGCTCAACATAAGCGATTGGACCATTGATCCCAGAACGGGGGTTGTCATAGCCCTCAGCCCCCAGAAATCGCCTTATTCGGCCTCTAGCTGGATAAAAGCGAAAATCCCGGCGGATCCGTTACGATTTGCTGATGATCGCCCGGAGGTTCCCATTCAATACGAGGTGAATGTTCCTAATATACCAACTTTAGAAGGGAGCTATTGGGCGGCAATAGTCCTGCACACACTCCCCATTCCCTCGCAGTTCGAACGAGGAATAAAAGTCAAGTTCTCCATGAACGTCTTTCACATCATTTACGTAACCATAGAGGGCACCGAACGGCCTGGGGCAAGAATCGTCCATTTCGGATTCGGACCCGCCCAGAAAAATCTATTCCTCGATGTGGAAAATACGGGCAACGTATTTCTTAGGCTTAGGACTACTTTAACTTACAAGGACGCAAGGGGTACCATACTCAAAGCCGAGAAACTCCCCGAGCGGGTACTGCTCAGGGACCTCCTGGTCCGATACCAGATCCCGATGACGGACGTACCCGAGGACGCCGTGGTGGCCTCGGTCGAGGTCACCGCCAAGGGGCTCCCTTCACCGCTTTACGCGGAGGTGGCGCTCAAGTGAAGCGCTTAGGGATCCTCACCACCCTTTTACTAAGCGTAGCCGTTGCGCAAACCTGGTACTACTCGGTGGATGAGGACCCCTACCTCACACCAAATCGAGTAGACTTCATCCCCACAGCCGAACAACAAGCTTGCGCCGTGATCCAAAACCCCAGACCGGCCAACGGCCCCTTACGGGTAGACTTACGCCCCCTCGAGGAAAGCTGCCCCGGACCGCCGGTCGTCGTTTGGGGTCGTGCGGGCAGCGAACCGGTTTATGCCATCGAGCTCACGGTCAAGTACTGGGGTGAGGGGCTTTCGACCGATCCTGGAACTGGGATTGATGCCCTGATTCAAACTCTTCGGACGTGGTACGCCTTTCGGCTTGAAACTCGGGGCCGGCGTAACCGAGTGAACGCCCAATACCACGCGCCCTTCATCGCGCCACCTGTGGACGCTCCACCCAACTTCAACTCAGGCTGGGAGCGCTGGCGGCGAAGGCAAGATCTGGCTTTGGAAGAGCCAAGGGTCACCGACGTAGTGCAATACGACGAAAGTAACCAAAACCCTATCTGCGCCGATCTCTACCGAGACGCGGACGCTTGCTGGACGGCTCGCCTTACTTGGGCTCTACCCGTCCGACTCGTTTTAGAGGGCTATGAGTCCGGCCGATACCGCATTCGCGTAATCCCCGACCTCTTCCATGAAAAGGAGACGGCTTCATCCCTCTCGGTGCGCGAAGGAAGGTTGACGAGGCGCGTACCGAAAATTCTTCCCGCTCCCTGGGCCAGGAAACCTTAGAAAGCGTCATGGGTTTTCCGCCACCCGCACAAGCAGGTAACGCGCAATCTCGACGGTGCGGCCGCTGGAGAGGCGCGCGCGCGCCACGAGCCTGAGGCGGCCCTGGGCGTCCTCGGGGACGTCGAAGGTGCCCTGCCAGTCGGCGCCCTGGCCCTCAAGAGGGAAGGTCCGGCCGGCGAGCTCGAGCTCCACCGCCTCGGCCACGGCGAAAAGGTGCACCTGGACGGGTACGCCCTTCTGCCCCGGCCGGACCAGCGGATAGGTGCGCACCACGCCCCAGGGGGCCCGGGGGTCGGCGGCGAGGAAGAAGGGGAAGCGGGCGAGCTCGGCGCCGCCGCCCTCCGCCACCAGGAAGAGCTGCAGGGGGCCCCGGGCATCCTCGGGCACGGCCACCCGCCCCCGCCAAAGGCCAGCCTCTCCGGCGGGGAAGAGGAGCCCGAGCAGGCGCTCCCGGTAACGCACGAGGACGCGCTCGGGCTTGCCCTTGACGCGGGCGGTGACCAGGGGCGCGGCCCCGGGCGGGGCAGCGCTGACCTCGGGGCTGACCTCGAGGATCTGCACCTTTCCGGGCTTATAGACCTTCCGCGGCGGGGCCTGGACGACCAGGGTCACGTGAGCCGTCTCGCCGGGCGCAAGGCGGACCTCGACGCGGTCGATCAGGGCTTTGTAGCCCGGGGGTAGGAGCTCCGTCATCAGCCGCACCGTGTAGACCCCGGGGCGGAGGCCGGGAAGGTCGAAGCGGCCGTCCGGGTCGGTGTAGAGCGCGACGCTTCGGCCCCTGGGGTCGGCGACCTCGACGGCGAAGCGCGTCTTGGGGGGGGTGCGCCCTTCCTCGATCTTGACCTCCACCCGTCCCTGGATCCGCCCCCGCACTGAGAGGGGAAAGACGACGCGGACGGTCTCCTTTTCCCGGAGGGCGAGCTCGACCTCGGTCCGCTCCGGGATCAGCTCCACGGGCAGGGTGGCCTCGACCAGGCGAAGCGTCCACTTGCCCGGGGGCAACCGGAGCGCGAACCGGCCGCTTTCGTCGCTGGTGGCTTCAAAAGGCCCGGCCGCGACCTTGATCCCGGCGAGGCTACCTGCGGGCGCGTCGGGCCTTAGCTCGCCGAGGACGGTGGCCACCTTTCGCCCGCCGAAGAACTCGGCGACGCCCTCGGGCACGGGGAGAAGGAGCGGGGCCTTGGCTCCCAGGCTGAAGGCGTAGGCGCCTTCGGGGTAGCGCGCGGTGGCGCTCGCGGTGAGGACGCCCGAGCCCACCGGGGTCTGGGCGGAAAGGCCCAGGTTCAGGAGGGGGACGAAGGGGCGGCCGTCGGCCGTGAGCTCGAGGTAGCGGGCGCTACCGCCGAAACGGACCCGGGCCGCGAGCCGGCTCCCCTCCCAGGGGTAGGCAAGTCGGCCAGAGAGCGAGAGGCGGCCCTCCTCGAGGGGCGGCTCGGCGTCGGCCTCAAGGTAGGTGCTAAACCGCCCGGCGTCGAGCCGCGCTCCCGCGGAGAGGCTCCCGAAGGGGGGCGGCAGGTCGAGGCCGAGCTCGAGCTCGGCGAGGGCGGTCCCGCGCCAGCGATAGGCGGCGTCCAAGCTGAGGTCGAGCTCGGGGGCAGTCCAGAGGCGGGCCTCGCCGGAAAACGCCAGATGCGCGGGGTTCGCCTCGAGCCCGAGGCTCCCCGGCGGGGCCTTGGGACCGAAGAGGGCCGCGGTAGTGGCCGCCGCCGCCAGGCTCCAGTCGGAGAGGGCGGCGTTCTTGAGGGCAGCGTAGGCCCCGGCGCTTCCCCAGGT
Source organism: Thermaceae bacterium (assembly GCA_027023345.1). Lineage (GTDB taxonomy): Bacteria > Deinococcota > Deinococci > Deinococcales > Marinithermaceae > WFXV01. The sequence goes on along the minus strand of JALVVO010000254.1, from coordinate 6,212 downwards.
ATCCGAGAGGCCAAGGGAGATCCGGCTCCGGTAGGGCTCTCCCCCGGAGTAGGTCCCGGCGTAGCCGAGGGTGTAGCCCCGGCTCCCCTGCCGGAGGCCTAGGGTGAGCGAGCCGCTGGCCCCGCCAGCGGCGAGCGAGAAGGCGTAGCCGTAATCCCAGCGTGGGGTCGGGTTGCCGCTCCCGGTGAGGTCGAGCCGCAGGCCCGGGCTCGCGCTCACCGTCCAGCTGTGGCGGGAACGGGGCCCGGCGAAGGCGAGCTCGGCCCGGGCCCAGGGGCCGGCGGAGCCGGCGGCGAAGCGGACCCGGGTGGACCGTTCCCAGAGCGAGAGGCGCACCGAAAATCGCCCGGAAAGGGCGGTGCTGCTCGCGTCGAACCCGGCCGACCAGTCCTCGCCGGTGAGGTCGAGGGAAACGAGCGCGGTCCCGGGGCGGCTAAAGACCCCGTAGGCCTTGAGGCTCAGGTAGTCGGAGAGCGCCCCGGCGAGGGAGAAGCTGGCGGCCGCGCCGTTCGAAGGCCAGGCATAGCCAAGGGCGGCCTGGCCCACGAGCTGAAAGGGCGAAAGCGGCCCCCGCCTCGGCCGCTCGGCGACCAGCGTCTTCGTCTTCCGGAGCCCGGCACGGACCTCGAGCACCTCCACCCGGTAGGGCCCGGGGCGAGAAAGGCCGAGGGTCCGCGCCCCCTCCTCCCCGGGGCCGAGCTCGAGCCGGTGGGACTCCAGGATCTCGTCGCCGGCGAGCAGCCTGAGCAGGAAGGCGTCGGGCCCGTTGCCGAGGTTTTTCACCCGGACCCGGACGAGCTTGATCGGAGGCACGAAGACCACACGCTCGGGGACGGCGAGGGCCACCCCGGGGCGGAACGCGACCCGGGTGCGCACGCGGGCACTCGCCCCGCCGACCCGCACGGTGAGTAGGTCGAGGGTGCCCTCGCGGGCGTCCTCGGGGACGCGCTCGGTGACCGGAAGGTACCGGGGCGGGCGCACCGGTCCCGGCCGCGAGAGGACGGGAAAGCCCGCGCTGGAGTGCACCTCCACCGGGTAGGGGCCTCCCTCGCCCTCGACCCGGAAGACGTGGGTGACGAGCTCGCCGGGCCGGGCCTCGCGCACGGGCGGCGAGGTCGGGTAGACCCGAACCCCGGCGGCCAGCGCGAAGCCGGCGAGTAGGACGAGGCCGAGCGCCCGCGGCACGGGTGCATTATCGCTCGCCCCCTGCCGGGCGCGAAACGCCCAAACGGGGGTCAGGCGCGGCGGAAGACGAGCCCGGCGAGGAGTTCCCGCGCCGGGTCCGGCAGGTGGGGGGCGAGCTCGGAAAGGGCCTCTTCCGCCATCGCCTCGGCCCGGGCCCGGGCCCTTGCCGCCGCGCCGCTTTCGAGCAGCCGGCGATGGAGCCAGGCGACCTCGGCGGGGTCCTTCTCCGCGCGGGGCTTCAGGAGGATCCGCCGGGCCCGCTCCGCCTCCTCCCGCGGCGCCCTCCGCAAGAAGTCGAGCACGATCAGGGTTCGCTTGCCCTCGTAGAGGTCGCCGGCGATCTCCTTGCCGTAGGCGGCGGGGTCGGCCTCGAGGTTCAGCACGTCGTCCACGATCTGGAACGCCACCCCGAGCCGCTCGCCGGCGGTCTCGAAGACCGCGGGCGGCTCCCGCCCGGCCACCAGCGCCCCGAGCCTGAGGGGCGCGACCGCGGTGTAGTAGGCGGTCTTCGCCCGCACCATCTCGAGGTAGTCGTCCTCGGTGAGGTCGAGGACACCCCGCTCGATCCAGTAGAGGTCGAGGTGCTGGCCGTAGGCGGTGCGCTCGACCAGGCGGGCGAACTCGAGGAGCACCTCGGGGCCGTAGCCGGCCGCCACCAGGACCCGCCACATCACCGCGTGGAGGGCGTCGCCGGCGTTCAGCGCGAGGGGGACGCCGTAGAGCCGGTGGAGCGCAGGAAGGCCCCGGCGCTCCTCGCTCTCGTCCTCGATGTCGTCGTGGATGAGCACCCAGTTCTGGAAGAGCTCGAGCGCCGCAGCCGCCCCCATCGCCGCCTCCCGGCCCGCTCCGAAGCCCTCCGCCACCGCAAGAAGCTGGCACCCCCGTAGCATCTTCCCGCCCCGCTTGGGGTAGTCGCGGAGGAGCCTCGCGTAGACCCGGGCCTCCTCGCGGCCCGCGCGCTCGGGGTCGGGGAGGAGGTCGAGGAGGTAGGCGCGAAGGGTTTCCACCGCCCGCATTCTACGCACCCTGGCGGGACAAACTCCCCAAGACAAACTTCACCCCTTGCCGGCGCTATTCTGTAAGAAAGGAAAGGGGGCGAAGATGCGCTGGGTGAAGTGGTTTTCCGAGGTGGGCATCGAGGACGTGCCGCTCGTCGGAGGGAAGAACGCTTCGCTCGGCGAGATGATGCGGGAGCTCGGCGGCCTCGGGGTCAAGGTCCCCGACGGCTACGCAGTCACCGCCGAGGCCTACCGCTACTTTCTCGAAGAAAACGGCCTTTTCGAGAAGATCCGCGCCCTTCTCGAGGACTGGCGGAAGACCAAGGACGTCGAGGAGCTCATTAAGGTGAGCCGCAAGATCCGGAGCCTGATCACCGCCGGACGCTACCCCGAGGACCTCGAGGCCGAGATCCGCGAGGCCTACCGCGAGCTCTCGAGGAAGAGCGGGGTGGACGAGGTGGACGTCGCGGTGCGCTCCTCGGCCACCGCCGAGGACCTGCCCACCGCGAGCTTCGCCGGCCAGCAGGAAACCTACCTCATGGTCCACGGCGAGGCCGAGGTGCTGGAGGCGGTCAAGAAGGCCTTCGCCAGCCTATTTACCGCCCGGGCGATTAGCTACCGCGAGGACATGGGCTTCGACCACTTCAAGGTCGCCCTCAGCGTGGGCGTTCAGCGGATGGTGCGGAGCGACCTCGCCTCCAGCGGGGTGATGTTCACCCTGGACACCGAGACCGGCCACCGCGGCTTCGTCTACCTCACCTCGATCTGGGGGCTCGGCGAGAACATCGTCCAGGGGCGGGTGGTCCCCGACGAGTTCTACGTCCATAAGGCCCTGCTCAAAGAGGGCTTTCGGCCGCTCGTCTACAAGAAGCTCGGGGCCAAGGAGCTGACCCTGGTCTTCGACCCCGAAACCCACCGGCTCAAGAACGTGCGCACCCCGAAGGAAAAGCGAGAGGCCTTCTCGCTTTCGGACGACGAGGTCCTGAAGCTCGCCGAGTGGGCGATGCTCATCGAGGAGCACTACTCGAAGAAGCGGGGCACGGAGACCCCCATGGACATCGAGTGGGCCAAGGACGGGCTCACCAACGAGCTCTTCGTCGTCCAGGCCCGGCCGGAGACCGTGCACTCGCAGAAGAAGCCGGTGCTCCGGCGCTACCGCCTGCTCGAGCAAGGCAGGGTCTTGGTCCAGGGCCTCGCCGTCGGGGACAAGATCGCCGCCGGCAGGGTGCGGGTTATCCTCGACCCCGACGAGATGGATCGGTTCCAGCCCGGAGAGGTGCTGGTGACGAGGATCACCGACCCCGACTGGGAGCCGATCATGAAGATCGCCGCCGCCATCGTCACCGACCGCGGCGGGCGCACCTCCCACGCGGCCATCGTCTCCCGCGAGCTCGGCATCCCCGCGGTGGTGGGCACCGAGGTCGCGACCCAGGTGCTGAAGACCGGCCAGGAGGTGACGGTCAGCGCGGCCGAGGGCGAGGTCGGCAAAGTCTACGAGGGCAGGCTCAAGTTCGAGGTCGAGGAGATCGACCCCGAGAAGCTCCCTCGCCCCAAGACCAAGATCATGCTGAACGTGGGGAACCCCGAGGAGGCGCTCAAAAACGCCCTGCTTCCCTCCGACGGGGTGGGGCTCTTGCGCATGGAGTTCGTCTTCGCCTCCTGGGTGGGGGTGCACCCGCTCGCGCTCATCCACTTCGACCGGCTGCCGATCCGAGTGAAGCGCCAGGTCGCCGAGAAGACCAAGGGTTACGACGACAAGACCTTCTACTTCGTGGACAAGCTCTCCCAGGGCATCGGGCTGATCGCGGCGGCGTTCTGGCCCCGGCCGGTGATCCTGCGGTTTTCCGACTTCAAGACCAACGAGTACGCGGGGCTCTTGGGCGGCGAGCTCTTCGAGCCCAAGGAGGAAAACCCCATGCTTGGCTGGCGGGGGGCGAGCCGCTACTACCACCCCGACTACAAGGAGGGGTTCCTCCTCGAGGTCGCTGCGGTGAAGCGGGTCCGCGAGGTGTTCGGGCTCAAGAACCTCAAGGTCATGATCCCCTTCTGCCGCACGCCCGAGGAGGGGGAGCGGGTGCTCGAGGTCATGGCCGAGGGCGGCCTTGTGCGGGGCGAGGATGGGCTCGAGGTCTACGTGATGGCCGAGATCCCCTCGAACGTCTGGCTGGTCGAGGCCTACGCCGAGCACTTCGACGGCTTCTCGATCGGCTCGAACGACCTCACCCAGCTCACCCTGGGGGTGGACCGCGACTCCGAGCGAGTCGCCCCGCTTTTTGACGAGCGGAACGAGGCGGTGAAGCGGGCGGTGGCCCGGATCATCGAGGGCGCCCACGAAGCGGGCCGTCACGTGGGGATTTGCGGCCAGGCCCCCTCGGACTACCCCGAGTTTGCGGCCTTTTTGGTGGAAAAGGGGATCGACTCGATCAGCCTGAACCCGGACGCCCTTCTTAGGACCCTACTCGCGGTGGTGGAGATGGAGAAGAAGCTGGGACGTTGAACCTCACGTCCTCAGCCGGTTTGTAGAGCCTCCGGGCCTTCACCGACCCGGAGGCCGTCCTTAAGGTAAGGGTGCCACCAAAGGAGCGCAGCGGAGAGGCCCAATCCACCTCGCCAAAACGCGGTCCGAAATTTGCCTAGGCTCCCTTAGCGCGTGTAATACAACAGTGGAGTGGCGAAGGTGTCGAAAATCGCTGTGGTTTACGTAGACGCCTCGGTGGACACAGAAAAGAAGCTCAGTGGCCTTGCCGTTCTTGGCCTTATCCAACAAAAGGGCGGTGGCAAGTTCCACGCCACGCTGAGCGTACCGGCGGACGACTCGACCCTCGCCGAGGCGCTCGCGGTCAAGGCGGCGCTCGAGCTGGTATTGATCGCGCTTGGACCCCGGGCAAAGGTCACCATAGTCAGCGATCACCAGTCGGTTGTGGAACAGCTCCGCCAGAAGGCCCGCAACCGGCGCTCGGACTTAGACGAGGTGCTGAGGGCCATTGCCCGTCTACGGGGCCTGATCGAGGTAAGCTTCAAGCATAGAAAAAGGCTCAGCTCCCCGGAAATGGAGTGGGTGGACAAAAAAGCGCGCGAAAGTCTGGAGTGGGCCCGTATGGGAGGGCCGATTACCATAGCGCCGTCGCGCCCGGAGGGGCGGATGCGGCGGAAGCGGGGCTTACTCGCGGCTTTTCGCCGACTGGTTGCCCGGATTTTCGGAGCAAAGAGCTAAGGCGGCCCACCGGGGCCGCCCGTCTCGGGAGATATTTGCCAGCCGTCGTACCCTGATCCCGACGAGCTCCGTCAAAGACCGTGCCGAAACACCGTCCCGCACGAGAAGGCGGAGAGCCCCGCCTTACGCGCCAGAGTTTCCCGCGGTGAGGAACCCTTCTGAGTGGCCTGGACACGTTTTTCCACCGCTTGTTTCGGCAGTTACGGGCAGCGCCGGCATGTTACATGCAGCGGCCGATCACGCCACAAGGTATGCGCCGGTTTCAAGCCACGAACCCGTGGTCGAACGTCTACCCCCTATAGCGACTTCACCAGCGCCTGCTCCAAGACCTCAAGGAGGTAGAGCGAGGAAGAGCGGGGTACGTAGGACATCCCACCAGCATCTGGTCAACCGTCAACCACCGCGTGGCTGATTATCGAATCGAATGTCGAGCGCTCGAGCTTCAGGTTTAGGGTGCGTTAAACGGCAAAGTCCTTCTGGAAAGGAGCCGACGCCTGACTGAGGGGCAACGGTGCGCGGGAGGAACCCTCGATACCGGCAGGGCTTTTGCCGTGGCGCGGTCAAGGGGCCAGCAGAACCAGCCATCCCAACCAGCCTTCTTAGCTTTACAAGGTTGCGCTGCGCAAGGGCACTTGATCCCCCCCGCTCCCTTTGCTAACCTTAGAGTCGGCTTTGGCCGCGGTCCGCGGTAGCTCAGCTGGTAGAGCGGTCGGCTGTTAACCGACTGGTCGCAGGTTCGAGTCCTGCCCGCGGAGCCAAGCGCGAGCGCCCGATCGGGCGCTCGCTTCGTTTGCTAAAGGGGGAAGGGCGGGGGG
>JALVVO010000253.1 GCA_027023345.1 Thermaceae bacterium | reverse complement strand
GGCTTCGACATCAACTGCCTCCCGGCCGGCACCGAGGTGCTCACCGCCGACGGCGCCCGGGTGCCCATCGAGGCGCTGGCCGAGCGGCGGGGCGAACCCTTGCCCCTCGTTGTCTGGAGGCTGGACCGCCACCCCGAGGAGGGGCACGCGGCGGCGCTTTTCTCCCGCGAGGGGGACGAGCTGATCGGGGTCGAGACCCTCACCGGCTACCGTTTGCGCCTTTCCCCCGACCACCCGGTCTACACCCCGCGGGGCATGGTCCCCGCCGGGCAGCTTCTGCCCGGAGATCGGGTAGCCGTGCATCCCTTTGAGGGCGTGCCCTACGAGCCCCCGCCCCACGCGGTGATCCTCGGCCGCGAGGCGTTTTTAAAGGTCGCAGCCCGCTACGGCAAGGGGAGGGCAGCGGCGCGGGAGCTTGAAAAGCGCGGCCTCCTACCCCTTTACGCCGACGATCCCCGTCTTCCCGCGCTGCTCCGCGTGTTTGGTGGCGTGCTCGGCGACGGTACCGCCCAGTTCTCGGCGGGAAAAGGGCAGGTCGCGTTTTACGCTCGTACAGAGGACCTCGAGGCCTTCCGCGCCGACGTCGCCCGACTCGGGTTCAAGCCGAGCCGTGTCTACACCCGGGACCGGAGCCACGATTTTCGCGGGCGCCGTTTTACGGCCAAGGAGACCATGGTTTGGGTGCGCTCCAGCGCGTTCCTACTCCTGCTCGCCGCTCTCGGTCTGCCGCTTGGTGCGAGGTCCCGGCAGGACTTCGCCTACCCCGAGTGGGTGCGCGCACTTCCCCGCTGGCTCAAGCGCAACTTCCTCGCCGCTTTCTTTGGCGCCGAGATGACCGCGCCTCGATCGGTGCCGGGCCACGGCTACAACCTCCAGCCGCCGGTGGTATCGCTCTCGAAGCGAAAGGACTATAGGGCTTCGGGAAGGCGGTTTTTGGAGGGCTTGGCCGAGGATGCTGCGGACTTTGGCGCCGAGTTGCAGGCGATTGCCGAGACCCACGATTGGCGCGACTCGTACCGCTATAAGCTCATCTTCCGCGCCGAGCTTGAGACCTTCCGGGCCATCTATGGGCGGATCGGCTTCGCCTACCACCGGGAGAAGACCCTGAAGGCCCTACACGCGCTCCACTACCTGGCGCTGAAAGCGCGGCACCTTGCCGAGCGCCGGGAGGCTCGCCGGAAAGCTCGGGCGCTGCGCCGGAAGGGCGAGCCGGTGGGGACGATAGCGGCGGAACTCGGCGTGAATCGCCGGTTCGTTGAGCGGGCGCTCTATGAGCAGGTGGAAGAAGTGCGACCGGCGCAGGACTTCCCTACCTTTCCCGATTACCTAAAGGCCGCGGGGCCGATGGTCTTTGATGAAGTGGTTGCCCTAAGGCGGCGGGCCTACGAGGGGCAGGTCTTCGACCTTTCCATGGCGCACCCCGACCACAACTTCATCGCCGGGGGCCTGGTGGTCAAGAACTGCGGCGTGCGGCTTTTGCGCTCGAACCTCACTCGCGGGGACGTCGAGCCCCTAAAGGAAAAGCTCGCCGACTACCTCTACGCCCGCATCCCCGCCGGGGTGGGCTCGGAGCGCCGGGACGTGCGGCTTTCCCGGCGTGAGCTCAAGGACGTGCTCCGGGAGGGGGCTCAGGCGGTGGTGCGGATGGGCTTTGGGGAGCGGGAGGACCTTGCGTTCATCGAGTCCGGCGGCCGGCTCCCCGGGGCCGACCCCGACCGGGTCAGCCCCCGGGCCTACGAGCGGGGGGCGCCGCAGATCGGCACCCTGGGCTCGGGGAACCACTTCCTCGAGGTCCAGTACGTGGACGCGATCTACGACGAGGAGGCCGCCCGGGCCTTTGGCCTCTTTGAAGGCCAGATCACCGTGCTCATCCACACCGGGAGCCGCGGCCTCGGCCACCAGGTCTGCGAGGACTACGTCGAGCGGTTTTTGAAGCGTCTTTCGTTTTACAAGATCGAGCTCCCGGACCGCCAGCTCGCCGCCGCGCCGATCAAAAGCCCCGACGGGGACGACTACCTTCGGGCGATGGCGGCGGCGGCGAACTTTGCCTTCGCGAACCGCCAGCTGATCACCCACTTCACCCGGGAGGCCTTCGAGGCGGCGGGCTTTGCCCCCCGGGACCACGGCCTCAAGGTGGTCTACGACCTCGCCCACAACAACGCCAAGTTCGAGGAGCACAAGGGGCGGGGGGTCCTCGTCCATCGAAAGGGGGCGACCCGGGCCTTTGGCCCCGGCCACCCCGAGATCCCCCTTTCCTACCGCAAGGTGGGCCAGCCGGTCCTCGTCCCCGGCGACATGGGGCGCTACTCCTACGTCCTCGCCGGCACCGAGGGGGCGATGCGGGAAACCTTCGGCTCTAGCTGCCACGGCGCCGGAAGGCGCCTATCCCGGGCCAAGGCCAAGAAGATCGCCCGCCAAATGGACGTGGTGGAAACCCTCCGGGAAAAGGGCATCGTGGTTCGCGCCAAGACCCGGGCCACCGTCTGGGAGGAGATCCCCGAGGCCTACAAGGACGTCTCCGAGGTGGTCGAGGTGGTGCACGGGGCCGGAATCGGGAGGAAGGTCGCCCGCCTCCGGCCCCTGATCGTGGTCAAGGGCTAGGGGGGTAGCAGCTGCCGTCCGCGGGGTCGAGGAACGCGTTGGCTTGGGGAACGCCGTAACCGGTTTCGCTACGCCAGCTTGCCTGGTTGGTGTTGTTCGCGAAGCAGGTTGCGGCCTGGCTGAAGGACGGGAGCGCGCCCTTTTTCGCGTAGTACTGCCCCAAGTAGAGCGCGAGCTCGCCGGTGACGTAAGGGGTGGCGAACGAGGTGCCGCTACCTGTGCCGTAGTCGTCAGGCACCGTACTGGTCACGCTTTCCCCGGGGGCCACGAAGTCAAGGTCGTCGCCGTAGTTCGAGAAGCTGCTCCGGTTGTCGCTTGCGTCCACCGAGCCCACGGCGAAGGTGTAGACGGAGCTCGCCGGGTAGCCGACGTAGTCGAGGCCGTCGTTCCCGCTCGCCGCCACCGCGAGGACGCCGTGGTTGTAGGCGTATTCCAGGGCGTCCTCGATGGCGGCATCGGGAATGCCCGGATCATCGGGGGCGGCGCAGTCGTTTAGGTCGTCGCCGTTATAGTCGTGTTCCGAAAGCAGGCAAAGGCTCAGGTTGATGAGGTGGGCCCCGGCGTCGGCGGCCCAACGGATGGCCTCGGCGATGGTGACGCTGTTAGCGTTCGGGAAGACCTTGACGGGAAGCACGTAGGCAAGGTTGTTGGTGCTTCCGGCCACGCCTATCCCGTTATTCGTCACCGCCCCGATGATGCCCGCCACCATCGTGCCGTGTCCTTCCTCATCGCTTGGGTCGTCGTCGCCGTCGGAGAAATCGTAGCCGGGAAGCAGGTTGGCGCTGAGGTCGGGATGGTCGAGGTCGGCGCCGGTGTCCAGTACGGCGACGATAGGGCGGCAGGCGCCGCTATCCAGGAGATCCCAGCCCTCGGTCAGGGCCATCTGGGCGAACTGGTCCGCCTGGTTGCCCGCGAAGTAGGGGTCGTTCGGCACGCCGACGAGCCGGTAGCGGTAGACCGGCTGCGCGTACTCGACGAGCCCCTCGGCGTAGAGGGCTTCGGCCCTCTCCCGTTCGCTCCCCGCCGGCACCTCGAGGACCGCCCAACCCGGCCCCGCGGGGGTGATCGAGAGGATGCCGAGCCGCCCGGCGTCGGCCTTCAGGCTTTGGAGGCGCATGGCGGGAAGCCGGACCAATAGCTTGCCCGGTTCAAAGGCCGCGCCGCGCGCAAAGCGGACCCCGCTGGGGGCAGCCTTGGGGCCAGGCAGCGAGTCGGTTCCGATAGGCGTTGGGCACGCCCCCGCGGCGGTGGCGGGAAGGACCACGGTTTTCTCGAGGGCCCGGGTGGACCCGGAGACGTCGCTTAAAATGAGGCGCACCGTATACGTGCCCTCGTTTGCGTAGCGGTAGTTCAAAACGCCCGTGGGTGGGCAGGTGGAAAAGGTTTCCTTGCGCCCGTCGCCGAAGTCGAGGGTGCAGCGGAAAGCGTCGCCTTCGGGGTCGCGGGCGGTCCAACGGACCAGAACGCCGAGGTCGAAAGGCGTGATGCGGAGGACGCCCGTAGGCGGTTGGCTCATGCGGCAAGCCGAAAGAAGAAATAAGAGGGAAAACACCAAGGCTCCAAAAGCCGGTAGCTTTCGCATACCCTGAGCCTACCTCACTTAGGGAGCCCGCAGGGTGAAAAAAGGCTGGGTGCGGGGGTCGATCTCGACTTCGACTGCCGGTTCTCCTTCGTCACAAAGCCCGTTTTCCGAGTCGTCGCGGCAGACGAGCACGCGGTAGGTGCCGGCGGGGAGGTGGGTGGTGAAGGCCTCTCCGGGTCGCACCGGCAGGCTCCGGGCGGCCGGGCCTTGGAAGAGGGCGCGGAGCCGCCCCGGCGGGGGCTTGAGGCCGAGGGCTCCGGGCAGGTTCAAAAGCCCCCGCCCGTAGTCGGGGTCGGGGCCCGGGGGGCCGAGGTCGGTGGCGGTCGCGAGGAGGCGGGTCCCGGCCTCGGCAGGGCTTTCTGCCTCGCCGCTCGCGAGCAAGAGCGCGGCTGCCGCCGCCACCTGGGGGGCGGCCTGGGAGGTGCCCATGTAGAAGCCGTAGGAGGGCCGGTTTTCGGTGTAGTCCCAGGTGGTGGAGAGGACGCCGTCGGGGTAGCCGTCGCCGTTGGCGTCCTGGGCGAGGTCGCCGCCCGGGGCCGCCAGGGCGACGCGGTCGTTTCGGGCGCTGTACCAGGCGTAGGCGGGTGGGCGCCAGCCGCCGAGGTCGGTGGCCGCCACCGCCAGCGCCCCCTCGCAGGCGGCGGGGTAGAAGAGGAGGTCGCGGCCGGCGACGCCGTTCCCTGCCGCCGCCACCACCAGCGCCCCCGCCCGGGTGGCGTCGGCCACCGCTTCGCAGAGGGCGCGGGAGGCCTGGGTGGTGCCGAGCGAGAGGTTGATGACCTGGGCGGGGGTGGGGTTTTCCAGCGTGACCGCGCCCCGCGTCACCGGTAGCCCGGCGGCGTAGCGGATCGCGTCGGCCACGTCGGCCACGGTACCGGTGCCGCTCGGGCCGATGACCCTGAGGGGAAGCGCCGCGACCGGCGCGGGCCAGGCTACCCCCACCACCCCTAGACCGTTGGCCCGGGCGACGATGAGGCCGGTGACGTGGGTGCCGTGGCTTCCCACCTCGCCGGTGCCGCCGGTGTCGGTGGGGTCGGGGTCGTCCTCGACGAAGTCGTAGGCGCCGGCGTCCCCGCCGAGGAGGGCCCCGGCGAGATCGGGGTGGTCGTAGCGGACGCCGGTGTCCACCACCGCCACCACCACCGGGCGGGCGTAGGCTTTGAGGCCGGCGTAGCGGGCGCCGGTGAGGAAGAGGTGGGCCTGGAGGGGGTAGTAGGGGTCGCTGGGTTCGTAGGCTTCGCCGAGCGGCCAGACGTAGGCGTTGGGCTCGGACCAGAGCGCCCCGGGGGGGTCGGGGGCGTCTCGCGGCAGGCGGAGGAGGCGCCCGTCCCGGAGCTTCACGAGCTTCTCCTCGGGCTCGCGGCGCGCGGGCGGCGGGGGCGCCGCCGCGGGAAGGGCCCCGGCCCGCGCCCGGGGCGTCACCACCCCGCGCACGGCGAGGAGCGGCCAGCGCACGCGCACCTCGTAGCGGCCGCTGTCCGCGAGGACGGTGAGGGTGCCCCGGACCTCGGGCCGGTCGGGGAGGGCGTCGCCCCGACCCTTGAAGTAGACGGTCGCCGGACCGGTGCCCGCGCGGGGGTAGGCGGCGAGCCAGGGCGGGGCGTCGAGGCTCCAGGGCCCCTGGGCCGAAAGCTCCATCGCCCCGAACCCCTCGGGGTCGAGCTCGATCCCGACCGGCGTCGGCCGGACCGCGCAGCCGGCGAGGAGGAGCAGGAGCAAGAGGGCGGCTTTCCGCACCGGGGCCAGTCTACCGGAGGCGGCGGAGGATGAGCTCGAGGAGAAGCGCGCCGAGCCCCAAAAGGGCAAGGGGCGCGGTGAGCGGCGTTGGAACCCGGGGCGGGGGGCCGAGCGCCGGGGCGCCGAGCACCGCGCCCCCCGAAGAGCGGGCGAGATTCTCCAGCACTTCCCGCCCGTCCACCGGCGGCCACTCCGGCGCCTGGGGCCTTGGGATCCGGAAGAGGAGGCGGCTTCCCTCGTAGACGAGCAGGTCCCCGCCTCCCGGCGGAAGCCGGATTTGGTAGCGGAAGGGGGCGACCGGTGGAATCGGAAACTCCTGGCCCCCGCTGCGGAGCCAGAGCCCCTCCCGAAACCGCCCCATGAGGGTGAGCGTGTCCTGGTACAGGAAGTAGCGGGGTTTCGCCGCGGTGTCGCCGAGCCAGCGGACGAGCCGCTCGAGGAACCGCCCGGTCTCGGGCCAGCCCTTGAGGTCGTGCCCGAGGTCCAAGGCGAGCGCCGCCACCCGCCCGTACCCCCGCTCGCCGACGGCGAGCACGTCGAGCGCCCCGCTTTTAAGAACCGCCGTCGCCCAGGGCTTTTTGACCGCGGGCAAGAGCCGGGTCGCGGGAGGCGGGGGGGCGAGGCCGCGGG
>JALVVO010000252.1 GCA_027023345.1 Thermaceae bacterium | reverse complement strand
GGCCCTCCCGCCGGTCGAGGACGGGGACGAGCTTGCTTCGGTCCACGGCGCTTGCGGCCTCGACGTCGGCCCCGAGCCCCACCGAGACGAGCGCCTCCGCCGCCGCCGAGGCCCCGAGCGCCGCCGATGCATGGGGAAAGCCCCGGAAGACCGCCCGGGCGAGCTCGGCGCCGTCGCCCTCGCCGCCGAGCTTTTCGAGAAGGGCTCCCAGCACGTAGGCGTCGTCGAGGCCCGGGTGCCCCTCCTTGCCGGCGGCGAGGAGGAGGAGGGGGGCGCGGCCCTGGGCCCAGCGGGCGGCGGCCGAGAGGTTCCAGAGCGACCCGAGGGCCACCTCGCTCGCGCGCTCGGCGGCGCGGTGGGCGGCGCGGGTGCCGTTCGTCGTGCTCATCGCCACCCGCCGGCCGGCGACGGGGGCGGCGAGCGCCTCCTCGGGGCTGTTTCCCAGGTCGAAGCCGGGCGGAGGCAGCCCGCCGGTCTCGCCGGCGACGAGGAAGCCCCGGGGCCGGAGCGCGAGGGCGGCTTCGTGGCTCGGGGCGAGCCAGAGCTCGAGTGCCCCGGCCTCGAGGAAGGCCACGGCGGTGGTGGTGGCCCGGATCACGTCCACCACCACCGCGGCCCGGGCCTCGGGGAGCGGCTCAGCGGGGCAGAGCGCCGCCCGGATCACCGAGGGCCTCCCGGTAGGCGGCGAGGTTCTCGGCCACCGGCCGCCCGTTGTAGAGCCCCGAGGCGGCGACCAGCACGTCGGCCCCGAGGCCGGCGAGGCGGCCCGCGTTTTCCGGCTTGACCCCGCCGTCCACGGCGATCTCGAACCCGAGCCCCTCGTCCCTCCGCATCCGGACGAGGGTCTCGAGCCGGCGGTAGGTCCGTTCGATGAAGCGCTGACCGGCGAACCCCGGGTTCACGCTCATGAGGAGGACCTGGTCGGCGAGCTCGAGGAGGTCGGCGAGGGCCTCCACCGGGGTGCCGGGGTTGACGGCGATCCCCGCCTTCGCCCCGAGCCCCCGGATGGCCTCGAGCAGGCGGTGGGGGTGAGGGGTGGCCTCGAGGTGGAAGGCGAGCAGGTCGGCCCCGGCCCGGACGAGATCGGGGGCGAGGCGCTCGGGCTCGCGCACCATCGCGTGGACGTCGAGCGGGCGGTCCGTCCTCCTGCGGACGGCCTCGATCACCACCGGCCCGAAGGTCAGGTTGGGCACGAAGTGGCCGTCCATCACGTCGAGGTGGAAGCGGTCCACGCCGGCGGCCTCGCTCTCGACGACGACCTCGCCCAGCCTGCCGAAGTCGGCGGCGAGGACGGATGCGGCGATTCGGCTCATTGCAAGCCGTAGAGTACCTGTTCCAGGGCGTCGAGGTCCCGAAGGAGGAGCCCCCCGGGTACCGAGGCCACGATGCCCCGGTCGCGGAGCTCGTGGACCACCCGCGTCGCGGTCTCCCGGCTGGTGCCGGCCAGGTTGGCGATCTCCTGATGCACGATGGGGATGTACCAACCCCCGTCCAGGGGCTCGCCGTGGCGATGGCGGTAGAGCTTGAGGAGGGCGAAGGCTACCTTGCTCCTCGCCTCCTCGAAGGTGAGGAAGAGGATCTCGTCGTTCATCTCGCGGAGCCGGCCGGCGATGATCCGGGCCAGGTTGTGCCCGAGGAGGGGAAAGCGACGGAGCAGGTTCAGGTAGGTGTCGCGGAAGAGCACCAGGACTTCGGTTGGGGTCTCGGCGACGGCGGAGGCGCTCCGGGGGCGCTCCTCGACCAAGCTCATCTCGCCGAAGACCTCGCCCGGGTGGAGGTAGGCGAGGATCTTCCGCCGGCCCTCCAGGCTCTCCCGGAAGATGCGGACCTTGCCCGAGAGCACGAGGTAGAGCGCCTCGCCGGGGTCGCCCTTTTGGAAGATGGCCTCGTCCGGGTCGAAGCGCCAGGTGGGGCAAGCCTCGCGGAGGATGCGGTGGGACTCTAACGGTAAGTCGCGTAAAAGCTCTGACTGGCTTAATACCTTGTCCGCAATCACCGCGGGTAAGAATACGGTGAAAAGAGGCTGGATGTAAAGAAGCGGTACCATGCGAAAGCGATGGCGAGCGTGCTCCGCGCCGAAGGTCTTACGTTTTCTTACCCTGGACTTCCGCTTTTCTCGGGATTGGACTTGGAAATCGAGGAGGGCCAGGCGAGGGTCCTGCTGGGGCCTTCGGGGTCGGGGAAGACCACGCTCGTGCACCTCCTCGCCGGAATCCTGACCCCCAGCGGGGGAACGGTCTTTTGGGAGGGGCAGCCGGTGAGCCGCTGGCCGGAGGAGCGGCGGGTAAGGCTCCGGCGGCGGTTCCTGGGCCTCGTCTTCCAGCACCACTACCTGCTCCCCGAGCTCACCGCGCTGGAGAACGCGATGCTCGCCGGCTGGATCCTGGGTCGGCCAGACGCGGAACGGGCGCGCTCGCTCCTTGGGCGCCTGGGGTTGGCCGAGCGAGCGCACCTCAAGCCGGAGGCGCTCTCCGGCGGCGAGCGCCAGCGGGTGGCGGTGGCCCGGGCGCTCTACGCCCGCCCCCGGCTCCTGCTCGCCGACGAGCCCACCGGCTCCCTCGACCCGGCGAACGCGCGGGCGGTGCTCGAGGCGCTTTTGCGCCTCGCCCGGGAGGAGGGGGCGGCGGTGCTCCTCGCCACCCACGACGAGCGGCTGGTCGAGGGGTTACCGGGATGGCGCCTTTTGGACGGCCGCCTGGTATCCTTGGATGCGTGAGCCCGATCCATATCCACGCCGGTCCCGACGACCTGGCCCCCTACGTCCTCCTGCCCGGGGACCCGGGCCGGGCTCGGTTCCTGGCCGAGCACTACCTCGAGGACGCGCGGCTCTACAACGACCACCGGGGCCTCCTCGGCTACACCGGTCGCTACCGGGGGCTGCCGATCTCGGTGCAGACCACCGGGATGGGCACCCCCTCGGCGGCGATCGTGGTCGAGGAGCTCATTCAGCTCGGGGCGAAGCGGCTAGTCCGCATCGGCACCGCCGGCGCCCTCTCCCCCCGGGTGCGTCCGGGGGAGCTGGTGGTGGCCACCGCCGCCATTCCCGCCGACGGCACCACCCGTCAGTACCTGAAAGGGCGCCCCTTCGCCCCGTCACCGAGCTTTCCCCTGGTTCGGGCGCTGGTCGAGGCCGCCGGTGAGGAGGGGGCGCGCGTGGGCCCCATCCTTACCGAGGACGCCTTCTACGCCACCACCCCCGAGGACGCCCGGGAATGGGCCTCTTACGGGGTGCTCGCGGTGGAGATGGAGTCGGCGGCGATCTTTCTCCTGGCGGGGATGCGCGGGGTCGAGGCCGCGAGCGTGCTGGCGGTCTCCAACAACGTGGGGGACCCCGAGCTCGTTCCCGACGAGGTCCTCACCCGCGCCGTGGATCGCATGATCCGGGTCGCGCTCGAGGCCCTGCTTCGATTGGAGGAGAAGGCATGAAGTTTGAGGTCGAGCACCGCCACGAACCCGAGTTCGAGCATCTGGACTTTCGCGTTGAGGAAGGCATCGCGGTCGTTACCATCCGCCGGCCCGAGGTCCTGAACGCCCTTTCCAGCGCCCTTTTGCGCGAGCTCGCCGAGATCCCCGAGCTCGTCGCCGAGGACCCCGAGGTGCGGGTGGTGGTCTTCACCGGCGAGGGCCGGGCCTTCGTCGCCGGGGCCGACATCCCCGAGATCGCCGGGCTCTCCGACGTCTTCGTCGCCCGGGAGTTCTCCCTCTTGGGCCAGGACGTGATGAACGCGATCGCGGCCATGCCGATCCCCACGATCGCGGCGATCAACGGCTACGCCCTCGGCGGGGGGCTCGAGCTCGCGCTCGCCTGCGACCTCCGGGTGGCCGCGAGGAAGGCGAAGCTCGGCCTCCCCGAGGTCGGGCTCGGCCTGATCCCGGGCTTCGGGGGGACCCAGCGCCTGCCTCGGATCGTCGGCGTCGGCCGGGCGCTGGATCTCATCCTCACCGGTCGCCACGTCGAGGCCGAAGAGGCCTACCAGATGGGCCTGGTGAACCGCCTGGCCGAGGACGCCCTGAAGGAGGCCCTCGAGCTCGCCCGTCTCCTCGCCAAGAATGGCCCGGTGGCGATGGCGCTGGCCAAGGAGGCGGTCTTCCGCGGCTTCGACCTGCCGCTCCCCGAGGGGCTCGAGATCGAGGCCGACCTCTTCGGGCTGGTCTCCCGCACCGCCGACTTCAAGGAGGGGACGAGCGCCTTCCTGGAGAAGCGGAAGCCCAACTTCAAGGGGGAGTGAGTGGACGATCGGGTGATCCACGTCGCGAGCCCCAAGGCCAAGCTCCACCAGGAGGCCGACCAGGCGATCCGGAAGGGCCTCGCCGGCTTCCCCCGGGCGCTCCGGGCCTACGAGCTCCTGGTCGCCGACCCCGAGGCCCGGGCGAGCTGGGACATGGCCAACTACCTCACCATGCACAAGCTCGGCTACAACGACCACGGCCGGGTGCACGCGATCCTCACCGGGGCGGCGGCGGTGGCGATCCTGAGGCTTTTGGTCGAGGCCGGGGTCAAGACCGACACGGAAAAGAGCGGTTCGGGGGAGCTCGAGGACGCCTACGTCGTCACCCTCCTCGGCACCATGCTGCACGACATCGGCAACCAGGTGCACCGGGTCCACCACGAGGCCTTCGGGGTGACGCTGGCGGCGCCGATCCTCGACCGGATCCTGGCCGAGGTCTACGAGGACCCGGCCCAGCGGGTGCGGCTAAGGGCGCTTGCGCTCCACTCGATCTACAGCCATGACCTCGAGCCCGAGCCCCTCACCGTCGAGGCCGGGGTCACCGCCGTGGCCGACGGCACCGACATCACCAAGGGCCGGGGCCGCAAGGCCTTCGCCCTGGGCTCGATCGACATCCACTCGATCTCCGCGCTCGCGGTGGACGAGGTGATGATCCTCCGGGGCCGGGAGGTGCCGGTGGAGATCCGGGTCAAGATGAACAACGCCGCCGGCATCTTCCAGGTGGAGGAGACCCTGACCAAGAAGGTGATCAAGAGCCCGATCCGGGACTACGTGACGGTCGTCGCCACTACCCACACCGACGGCGACCACGACCAGCGAATCATCCACCGGGTCCGCCTGCACGAGCGGGAGCCTCGCTTCGTGCTCGAAGAGTGAGATGCCGCCCTGGCTCTTTAACTTCTTCGGCATCGTCCTCATCGACCTGGTGCTCTCGGGCGACAACGCCGTGGTGATCGGCATGGCGGTCCGTAGCCTCCCGGCGCCGCTCAGGCGGCAGGCGATCCTGATCGGGACCCTGGGGGCGGTGGGGCTCAGGATCACCTTCACCATCCTCGCCGCCCTTTTGCTTCAGGTTCCCTACCTCCGGGCGCTCGGCGGCCTCACCCTCTTCTGGATCGCGGCCAAGCTCCTGCGGGAGGAAGAGGAGGCGGGGCCGGCCCGGACCGCGAACGGCTTCTGGCAGGCCGTGGCGCTGATCGTGGTGGCCGACTTCACCCTCTCGCTCGACAACGTCCTCGCGGTGGCGGCGGCGAGCGAGGGGCACCTTGGGCTCCTCGTCTTCGGCCTCGCCCTCTCGATCCCGATCCTGATGCTGGGGGCGAGCCTGATCTCCGAGTGGCTGAACCGCTGGTCCTGGCTTACCCTGCTCGGCGCGCTGGTCATCGTCTGGGCGGGGGCCCGGCTCCTGGTCCACGACCCGCTCTTTCACGAGGTCTGGCCCCTCTCCGGTCCGGGGGCCTTCGTGCTCGGCCTGTTCCTTACCCTGCTCTTCCTTCGGGGCGACCTACGGGGGGTGAGGCGGGCCCTCGGCCGCTAAAGGCGTGAAAAAATCCCGGAAAGGCCGGCCCTTGGCGATTACAATGAGGGCGTGCGGTTCAGGGATCGCCGGCACGCGGCGGAGCTTCTGGCCGAGGCGCTCAGGCCCTTAGGCCTCGTGTCCCCGGTGGTGCTGGGCATTCCCCGGGGCGGCGTGGTCGTGGCCGACGTTCTGGCCGAGCGCCTCGGCGGGACGATGGACGTGATCTTGGCGCGGAAGATCGGCGCCCCCGGCAACCCCGAGTTCGCCCTCGGGGCGGTGGCGGAGACCGGCGAGGTCATCCTCCAGCCCTACGCCTACCGCTACGCCGGGGAGGCCTACATCCGCAACGAGGTGGCGCGGCAGCTTCGGGTGATCGAGGAACGCAGGGCCAAGTACCGGGCGGTCCGGCCCAAGGAGCCGCTCGCCGGCCGCGAGGTCGTCCTCACCGACGACGGCATGGCCACCGGCAGCACCGTGGAGGCGGCGCTGGCGGCGGTGCGGGCCGAGGCGCCTTCGAGGGTGGTGGTGGCGGTGCCGGTGGCGCCCCCCGACGCGGTGGAGCGGATCCGGGACAAGGCCGAGGTGGTGGTGCTCTCGACCCCGCCCGACTTCACCGCCGTCGCCGCCTACTACGACGTCTTTCCCCAGGTGGAGGACGACGAGGTCATCGCGCTCTTGGCCAAGTGGGGAGGGGAGCTTTGAAGCCTAAGGTCATCCACGCGGATAAGGTGCGACGGGTCCCGGTGGACGACGCCGAGGGCGCGTTCATCCAGATCCTGATCGGGCCCGAGGAGGCGCCGAACTTCATCCTGAGGCGGTTCACCCTTCTTCCCGGCGGAAGGATCAAGAAGCACCGCCACCCCGACGTCGAGCACGAGCAGTACGTCCTCGCCGGGCGGATGCGGATCGGCCTCGACGACGAGGTCCACGAGGTCGGCCCTGGCGACGTGGTCTTCATCCCCCCCGGCGTCGCCCACTGGTACGAGAACACGGGCGACGACCCGGTGCTCTTCCTCTGCGTGGTGCCGAAGACGGAGGAATATCGGACCGAGTGGCTGGAGTGAAGCCAGACGTGAAAGGGGCCCGCCCAAGGGCGGGCCCCCGTTTTTTCCTAACCTCCTACACCCTACTTCCCACACCCCTCCTCACGCCCGGATCTCCATCCGCTGGAAGACCACGTAGGCCAGGGTGAAAAAGAGCACGCTGGCGGCGATTAGCCCGGCGAACTGGGGCCAGACGAGGAGCACCGACTGGGAAAGCGGCAGGGGTGTGCCCAGCACCATGCCCTCGAGCTGGGCGGGGAGCACCGGGCCGAGCGCCCGCACCTCGGGCTGCAGGAGGGCCAGGGTGGCCTCGGCGTAGAGGGTACTCGGGGCGATGCGGGCGAGGGCGAGCTCGGTCTGGGCCTGGCGGAGGACCTCCTCGGGGAAGCCGTAGTGGACCGGGCTGATCACCGGGGCCAAGAGCCCCGCGATCATGCCCCAGAAGACGGTGAAGAAGAGCCAGACGCCGATCGCGGCCAGGGCGCTGGTGGTGGGGCTTTTGAAGACCACCGAGAAGAAGAGCGCCACCGCCAGCCAGACCCCGCCGTAGGCTAGGGTGGCGGCGAGGTAGAGGAGGCTCCGCGCCACCTCCTCGCCCGAGGGGGCGAGGCCGGTGAAGAGGATGCCGAGCCCGGTGACGAGGAGCCAGACCGCGAGCAGGACGAGGGCCAGCGTGGCCAGCCCGGCCAGGTACTTGCCAAAGAGGAGGGCGTCGCGGTAGATCGGCTGGGAGAGGACCCGGCCCAGGGTGCGCCGCTGGAACTCGCCGTTCACCGCGTCGAAGCCGAGGGCGATCGCGAGCAGGGGCACGAGGAAGCCGGCGAAGGCCACGAAGGAGGGCAGCGGCTCCTTGGCGGTGGTGAAGAGGCGCAGGAAGAGGAAGACGTCCTCCCCGACCACGTTCTTGATCGTCTGGATGGCGGCGTAGATGGTGGCCATGGCGGTGAGGACGATCAGCGCTTCCAAGAGGCGCATCCGCGTGCCCGAGAGCTGGTCGGCGAACTCCTTCAAGAAGACCACGCCGAGGCCGGAGAAGGCAGAACCCTCACGCCGCGTCACGCTTCACCTCCTCGAAGTAGGCGCGGTAGACCTCGTCGAGGCTGGGTTCCTCGAGCTCAAGCGCGAACAGCCTCCCGCCCTCGCGGACCACCGCCCGGGCGACGTCGGGCCTTAGGTCGCGCTCAGTCTCGAGCAGGTAGCCCCCCGGCTCGCGCCGCACCCGGATCACCCCGGGAATGGCGCCGAGGGCGGCCTCGAGCCCCTCGCCCTCGGCCCGGACCCGGATGCGGTAGGCCCCGCCGAGAACCCTCTTCGCGAGCTCGGGAACGCTCCCCACGAGCTCCATCCGCCCTTTCCGGAAGAGGCCCACCCGGTCGGTGATCGCCTGCACCTGGTGGAGCAGGTGGGAGGAGAGCAGCACGGTGAGCCCGCGTTCCTTTAGCGAGCGGATCAGGGTGAGGAACTCGTGGGCGGCCTGGGGGTCGAGCCCCAGGGTGGGCTCGTCAAGGATGACGAGCTCGGGCTCCTTGAGAAGCACGTCGGCGAGCCCCAGGCGCTGCTTCATCCCCCGGGAATAGGTGCGCACCGGGCGGTCGGCGGCGTCGAGAAGGCCCATCTGCCCGAGGAGCTCCTCGATCCGCGCTTCCACCGCCGGCCCCCGCATCCCGTTCAGGGCGGCGGTGTAGCGGAGGTTCTCCCGCCCCGAGAGCTCGTCGTAGAAGCCCACGGTGTCGGGGAGGTAGCCGACCCTCCGCTTGACCTTGAGGGGCTCGCGCACCGGGTCGCGCCCGAGCACCCGCACCGTGCCCGCGCTGGGCTCGGTGAGGCCGAGGAGCATCAGGATGGTGGTGGTCTTGCCCGAGCCGTTCGGGCCCAGGATGCCGAAGACCTCGCCCCGTTCGACCACGAGGTCGAGGTCCTCGACCGCCACCAGCCGCCCGTAGCGCTTGGTGAGGCCCTTGGTTTCGATCGCCGCCATCATCGCCGACCGAAGCGCGCCACCGCGAGCGCCAGGACGCCGAGCGCCACCGCCACCAGCCCCACGCCGACGATCCCCCACATCGTCGAGGTGAGCACGGTGATGCGGAAGTCGGCGGACTCGGAGGTGCCGTTCTTGGGCTTGGCGGTGATCGTCACCATGTAGTCGCCGGCGATCGCCTTCTGGGAGGGCTTGATCTTGGCGGTCACCTCGGCCTTCTCGCCGGCGGGGATGGACTCGATGGTCTTGGGCTCGAAGGTGACCTCCCAGCCCGAGGGCTCGAACGAGGAGAGCTCGACGTTCTTGGCCTCGGCGCTGCCGCGGTTCTTGATCACGAGCTTCAGGGGCGACTCGCGACCGGCGTAGGCCCGCCCCGAGAGCCGGCCGTCCGGCGTGGTGATGGTGAGCTCGGGTCGGCCGGTGACGATCGCCTTCAGGTCGAGGCTGGCCTTGGCCGCGCCGGCCCGGGCGGTGACGCGGATCTTGTACTCGCCCGCCTGCACCTTGGGCGGCGGGCTCACCTCGATGTCGAGGTTCTTGGTCTCGCCCGCCTTGATCGGCAGGGTGGTCACCTCCTGGCTGGAAAACTGCGGTTTGAAGACGACCTCGAAGCCCTCGGGAGCGTCGGCCTCAAGGCCCACGAGGAGGTCCTGGTCGGACTCGTTCTTGAGCGTCGCCCGGTAGCGGAAGGTGGTGGTGGGGGTGCCCTTCAGCACGGGGAGCTCGACCTCGAGCTTCAGGGAGGGGGGAAGCACCTTGCCCACGGTGAGGACGACGGGGAGCTCGCTCCTAACCCCCTGGCCCTCGGCGACCACGGTCATCGGGTAGCGCCCCTCCTTGACCCCCTCGGGGACCTCGACCCGGAGGGTGAGGTTCTCGCTCGCGTCGGGGGCGAGGAAGGCGGCCTCGACCACCCGCCCGTTGCCGAGGAAGGCGGCGGTCCAGCCCTCGGGGACGCCCTCGACGCGAAGCCGCACGTACTGCGGGGGCAGCCCGAAGTTCTTGAGCTCAAGGGAGAGGTTCACCACCTCCCCGGCCTTGACCGTGAGGGCGGGGTAGGGGGTGCCGACGACGAGCCCCTTGTAGTCCACCTTGCCTTGCGCGAAGGCCACCGCAAGCGCCAGCAACATCCCCGCGAGTCTCCGCATCGCTCACCTCCTCTTACGCACCAAAGTACCTCTACGCTCGATTTAAAAATATGAACCGCGGGCGCGCAAGCACCCGTGGTTCCTAGGGGTTTCCCTTACTCCGGCTCGCGGAGGACGGCGCCCTTCGAGGCGTTCGTCACCAGCGCGCGGTAGCGCTTGAGCCAGGAGCCGTTCACCGGCTTCTTCAGGGGCTTGAAGCGGGCTTTGCGCCTTTCTAGCTCGGCCTCGTCCACGAGGAGGTCCACCCGGCCCTCGACCAGGTCGATCGCGATCGGGTCGCCTTCCTCGACGAGGCCGATCGGCCCGCCCTCGGCGGCCTCGGGGGAGACGTGGCCGATGGCCGCGCCCCGGGTGCCGCCGGAGAAGCGTCCGTCGGTGACGAGGGCCACCGAGTCGCCGAGCCCCATGCCGACGAGCGCCGAGGTGGGGGCGAGCATCTCCCGCATGCCGGGCCCGCCCTTCGGCCCCTCGTAGCGAATCACCACCACGTCGCCAGGGCGGATCCGCCCGCCGTTGATCGCGGCCTGGGCCTCCTCCTCGGAGTCGAAGACGCGGGCGGGTCCGGTGTGGCGCATCATCTTGGGGTCCACCCCGGCGGTCTTCACCACCGCGCCCTCGGGGGCGAGGCTCCCAAAGAGGATCCGAAGGCCGCCCTTTTCGTCGTAGGGGTTTTCCAGCCGGCGGATGACCCGCTCGTCCTGGATCGCGAAGTCGCCCTCTTCGAGCACCTCGCCCAGGGTCTTGCCCTGGACGGTCATGGCCTCGAGGTTCAAATATCCTCCGCGGGCGAGCTCTTTCAGGATTGCGTGGATGCCGCCGGCGCGGTCGAGGTCCTCCATGTGGTAGGCGGAGCTCGGGGCGATCTTGGCGAGCGTGGGGGTGGTGCGGCCGATCTCGTCGAGCCTTTCGAGCGGGAAGGGGATCCCCGCTTCTTGGGCGGCGGCCAGGGTGTGGAGCACGGTGTTGGTCGATCCCCCCATGGCTACGTCGAGGCGGAAGGCGTTCTCGAAGGAGGCCTGGGTGACGACGTCCCGGGGCTTCAGGTCCTCGAAGGCGAGCTCCACCACCCGGTAGGCGGCCTTCTTCTTGAGCTCCTCCCGGCGGGGGTCCTCGGCGAGGATGGTGCCGTTGCCGGGGAGGGCGAGGCCTAGGGCCTCGAGCAGCGAGTTCATGCTGTTCGCGGTGAAGAGCCCGGAGCACGAGCCGCAGCCGGGGCAGGCGTAGGTCTCGATCTCGCGGAGCTCCTCCTCGCCGATCTCGCCCTTCTTGAGCTGGCCCAGGGCCTCGAAGACGCTGATTAGGTCCACCACCCGGCCCGAGGAGGGCAGGACCCCTGCGCGCATGGGGCCGCCGGAGACGAAGATCGAGGGGATGTTTACCCGGAGGGCGGCCATCAGCATGCCGGGGACGATCTTGTCGCAGTTGGGGATGAAGATGGCGGCGTCGAAGGCGTGGGCGATGAGCATGGTCTCGACGCTGTCGGCGATGAGCTCGCGCGAGGGGAGGCTCCAGCGCATCCCCTCGTGGCCCATGGCGATGCCGTCGTCCACGCCGATGGTGTTGAACTCGAAGGGGACGCCGCCGGCCTCGCGGATGTAGCGCTTGATGCTCTGAACGAACTCGCGGAGGTGGGCGTGGCCGGGAACGATGTCCACGTAGGAGTTCACCACCGCGATGAAGGGCTTGTCGAAGTCGGACTCGCGCTCGATCACCCCGGTGGCCCGGAGCAGCGAGCGGTGGGGAGCGCGGTCGGCTCCCTTCTTGATGCGGTCGCTCCTCATGCCCCGTCCTCCCAGGTCGCGACCTTGCCGGAAAACCGCCGGGGGGCGCCCTCAAGAATGCGCACCAGCGCCCGGGCGCTTTCCTCGGGGGTAAGCAGGATGCCCTGCTCCTTGTAGCCGCGGAAGACCCGGTGCAGCACCTCGGCGGCCCCGCCCTCGGCGGTGCGGGCCTCCTCCTGCATGCGGGTCTCGACCACCCCGGGGCGGTAGGCGAAGCTCGCGATCTCCGGGGCCTCGGCGGCGAGCTGGCGGGCGAGGTGCTCCTCGGCGGCCTTGGCCACGGCGTAGGCGCCGATCCCGGGCAGGTTCGACTCGGCCGCCCCCGAGCCGAGGAAGACCGCCACCCCGCCCCCGGCCTGGACGAGCTCGGGGACGGCGAAGCGGATGAGCTGGTAGCCGGCCTTGACGTTTGCCTCCATCACCTCGTCCCAATGGGGTTCGGGGAGCTCCCAGAGCAGGGGGCCAGCGTGGAGCACGCCGGCGTTGTGGATGAAGCCGGTGAAGTTGCCGAGGCCGAGCGCGGCCCGAACCAGCCGGCCGGCGACCTCGGCCACCCCCGCCGAGCCCTCGACCGGGATCGCCTCGCTTCCCTTCTCCCGCACCAGCGCGGCGACCTCGGCGAGCGGCGCGGCGTGGCGGGCGTTTAAGACCAGGCGGGCCCCCCGCTCGGCGAGGAGGAGGGCGAGCGCCCGTCCGATGCCCCTCGAGGCGCCGGTCAGGATCCAGGTGGTGTTCCTGAGCCTCATGCCCCGAGTGTATCCGGTGTAGGCTCGGGGCGTGAACGTCCCCGTCGCGCTCGTGCCGCTTGACGGCCTGGACCCGAGGCTCCTTCACCCGGTGGCGGCGAATGTGCTCGAGGTCTTCGGCCTGGTCGCCCAGGTGGCCGAGCCCGCCGAGAGCCCGGCTTCGGCCTTCGATCCCCTCAGGGGGCAGTACCGGGCGGCGGAGGTGCTCGCCTTCTTGAAGCCGCTTTACCCCGAGGCCCGGCGGGTGGTGGGGGTGACCGCGGCCGACCTCTTCGAGCCCGGCCTCAACTTCGTCTTCGGGCTCGCCGAGCGGCCCGGGCGGGCGGCGGTGGTGAGCGCCCACCGGCTCGTCACCCCCGAGGGCCGGCTTTTCCTCTTGCGGCTCATGAAGGAGACGAACCACGAGCTCGGCCACACCTTCGGCCTCGGCCACTGCCCCGACCCCACCTGCGTGATGCACTTTTCCAACTCGGTGGCCGAGGTGGACGAGAAGGGGCGGTTTTTCTGCGCGCGCTGTCGGGCCGAGCTGGAAAGGGCGCTAGAGCGCCTCTAGGACGGCCTGGGTGAAGTCCCGGGTGCCGGCGGTGCCGCCGAGGTCGGGGGTGGGGCGGTCCTTTAGCGCGGCTTCCACCGCCTGCTCGACCCGGGCTCCGAGCTCGGGGAGGTCGAGGGCGTAGGTGAGGAGCATCCCGGCGGAGAGGATCGCCGCTGCCGGGTTCGCGACCCCTTTTCCGGCGAGGTCCGGGGCCGAGCCGTGGACCGGTTCGAAAAGCGGCGTCTTCTCCCCCAGCGAGGCCGAGGGCAAGAGCCCGAGCGACCCCGGCAGGACCGAGGCCAGGTCGGAGAGGATGTCGCCGAAGAGGTTACCTGTGAGCACCACGTCGAAGTCCCGCGGCCGGGTGACGAGGTACATGGCCATCGCGTCCACATACTGGTAATCCACCGCGACCTCGGGGTGGCGCGCGGCCACCTCGGCGACGGTTTTCCGCCAGAGCTCGCCGACCTCGAGCACATTCGCCTTGTCCACGCTGGTGAGCTTTCTCTGGCGCTTCTTCGCGGCCTCGAAGGCGACCTCGGCGACCCGCTCGACCTCAGCGCGGGAGTAGCGCATCGTGTTCCAGGCCTCGGCCTCGCCGATCCCCCGGGGCTCGCCGAAGTAGATCCCGCCGGTGAGCTCGCGGACGATCAGGAGGTCCACCCCCCTCGCGACCTCGGGGCGGAGGGGGGAGAGGTGCTCGAGCCCCGGCATCACCCGGGCCGGGCGCAGGTTGGCGAAAAGGCCGAGGGTCTTCCGGAGGGCCAAGAGGCCGCTCTCGGGCCGCTTTTCCCTGGGCAGGCCGTCCCACTTGGGGCCGCCGATCGCGCCGAGGAGCACCGCGTCGGCCTCGAGCACCCCCCGCTTCGTCTCCTCGGGGAAGGGCTCGCCGAAGCGGTCCACCGCCTCGCCGCCGAAGGCGAAGCGCTCGAAGGTGAGGCCGAGCCCTTCCGCGGTATCGAGCGCCTTGAGCACGGCCACCGCTGCCTCGGTGACCTCGGGGCCGATCCCGTCGCCGGGGAGGAGGGCGATCTTGGGCATGCGGTTATTCTTCCAGCCGCACGCCCTCGAGCTCAAGCAAGCGGCGCTTGACCCGGGCCCCGAGCGGGTAAAAGCCCATGAGCGTGCCCTTCCTGGTGACCAGGCGGTGGCAGGGCACGAGCACCTGGAAGGGGTTTTTGAGGAGCGCGGCGAGGACCCGGGGGTAGGGGAGGCCGGCCCGCTTCGCGAGCTCGCCGTAGGTCAGGGTCTCGCCCCGGGGAACCTCGAGGAGCGCCTCGTAGACGGCCCGGTCCCGGTAGGGATGGGAGGGCAGCGAAAACCGCTCTCCCTCGAGCACCACCGCCCGGAGCCGCTCGGCGAGCCAGCCTTCAAGCCCTCGGTCCCTGGCGGGCTCGGCCGGGATGCCGTGGTGGGACGCGAGGGCGGCCGCGTGCCTCTCGGCCCTGGCCTTGTCCCAGTGCCAGCCGTAGGCGAGGACCTCCCCCTTTTGGAGGAGAAACCGCACCGCGACCGAAAAGCCGAAAAGATCCACCGGCTAGCGGTAGCGCCCGGGTTTGCCCGGGGCGGCCCGGGCCTCGTCCATCGCCCGCACCCGGTCCATCGCCTCGAGCAACACCTCGAGGGGATCGTACCGGCCCTCGAGGAAGGCCTCGCGTACGGCCTCGGGGAGGAAGACGGGAATCGCCCGGTCCCCCGCCTGGAGCTCCATCCGCTCGAGGTCGATCACGAGCTCGGTCTCGGGGGCCCTTTCCACCAGGGCGAACAGGTAGCCGAGGTCCTCGGGGCTCACGGTCACCGCCACCAGGCCGATCTGGGTGGCGTTGCCGAAGAAGATCTCGGCGAAGGACTCGCCCACGAGGGCCGAAAACCCCGCCCGCTTGATCGCCTGGGGGGCGTGCTCCCGCGAGGAGCCCGAGCCGAAGCCGGCCTCGACCAGCATGATGCGCGCCCCGGCGTAGCGGGGGTCGTTCAGGGGGTGGTCCTTGGGGTTGCCCTTTTCGTCGTAGCGCTCGTCGAAGAAGAGCGCCTCGCCGAGTTCGTCGAAGGTCACCGTCTTCAAAAACCGCGCGGGCACGATGCGGTCGGTGTCGATGTCCCGGCCGCGGATCGGCACCGCGCGCCCCTCTATGCGCTTAATCGGCGGCATCTTCCCCTCCCATCCCGAAGACCTCGCGGGGGTCGGCGATGTGGCCGGCCACCGCGCTCGCGGCCACGGTCAGGGGGCTCGCGAGCACGGTGCGGCCGGTGGGGCTCCCCTGGCGGCCCTTGTAGTTCCGGTTCGAGGAGCTGATCGCGAGCTCGTCGCCCACCAGGCGGTCGGGGTTCATCGCCAGGCACATTGAGCAGCCGGGGGCCCGCCACTCAAACCCCGCCGCCCGGAAGACGTCGGCGATCCCCTCGCGCTCGGCGGCCTCGGCGACGAGCTGGCTCCCGGGCACGACCAGGGCCCGCACCCCCTTCGCCACCCGGCGCCCCTCGAGGTAGCGCGCCACCAGGCGCAGGTCGGAAAGCCGCGCGTTCGTGCAGCTGCCGAGGAAGGCGACGTCCACCCGCACGTCGGAGAGCTTCTGCCCAGGCCTGAGCTTCATGTAGCGGAGGGCGTCCTCCACCTGGGCCCGCTCGGCCTCGGGGAAGTCGGCGGGGTCGGGCACCCGCCCGTCCACCGGGGCCGACTGCCCGGGGTGGACCCCCCAGGTGACGGTGGGCGGGATCTCCTCGCCCCGGAGCTCGACCCGGTCGTCGTAGCGCGCGTCGGGGTCGGAGGCGAGCGCCCGCCACTCGGCCACCGCCCGCTCCCAGTCCTCGCCCTTCGGGGCGTAGGGCCGGCCCTTCAGGTAGGCGAAGGTGGTCTCGTCGGGGTTCATGTAGCCGATCCGGGCGCCGCCCTCGATGGACATGTTGGCGACGGTCATCCGCTCGTCCATGCTCATCTGCTCGATGACCTCGCCGGCGTACTCGTAGGCGTAGCCGATTCCGCCCTTGACGCCGAGGGTGCGGATGACGTGGAGGATCACGTCCTTGGCGGTGACGCCGGGGAGGAGCCGGCCGTTCACCTCGATGCGGCGAACTTTTAGCTTTTGCATGGCCACGGTCTGGGTGGCCAGCACGTCCCGCACCTGGGTGGTGCCGATCCCGAAGGCGATCGCGCCGAAGGCCCCGTGGGTGGAGGTATGGGAGTCGCCGCAGACGATGGTGAAGCCGGGCTGGGTGAGGCCGAGCTCGGGGCCGATGACGTGCACGATCCCCTGGCGGCCGCTTTTGAGGTCGAAGAAGGGGATGCTGTGCTCGGCGGTGTTCTTGCGCAGGGCCTCGAGCATCGCCTGGGCCAGCGGGTCCTTGAAGGGCTCGGTGCGGTCGTCGGTGGGCACGATGTGGTCCACGGTGGCGAAGGTGCGGTGGGGGAAGGCCACCTTGAGCCCCCGCTCCTTGAGCATGGCGAAGGCCTGGGGGCTCGTCACCTCGTGGATCAGGTGGAGGTCAATGAAGAGCTGGGTGCGGCCGTCGGGGAGCTCGCGGATCGCGTGGGCCTCCCAGACCTTCTCATAAAGCGTCTTTCCCATCTCCCCTCCCAAAAACGAAACCCCCCCCGAGGGGGGCAGGCGGCGACGCGCCGGTGCCTACCCCCGGGTCGCGGAGGCTAGGCGTAGGCGGAGCGCGCGGAGCATCTTAGGCGCGAGTATAAGGGGGCGCCCTCGCGTTGACAAGGGCAGGGACGCTCGCTAGACTGATCCTTGCTGCGGGGCGTAGCGCAGCCAGGGAGCGCACCTGAATGGGGTTCAGGTGGTCGGAGGTTCAAATCCTCTCGCCCCGACCAGCGTCCCCCGGCCGAGCGCCGGGGGCCCTTTCTTTTTGCGGTAAGGTAGGGGCATGAAGCCCGTCAGCCTGCTCGACACCACCCTGCGCGACGGGGCGCTCGCCGAGGGGGTGAGCTTCACCCCCGAGGACAAGCTCGAGATCCTCAAGCTCCTCGACGAGCTCGAGATCGACTACCTCGAGGCCGGCTGGCCCTACCAGTTCCCCGAGGACCTCGAGGTCTTCGCCCGGGCCCGGGAGCTCGGGCTCAAGGGCAAGCTCACCGTCTTCGGCTCCACCCGCCGCCCCGAGACCCCGCCCTCCCGCGACCCCAACGTCCGTGCCATGCTGAAGGCCGAGACCGACGTGGTCCACGTCTACGGCAAGGCCTGGGAGCTCCACGTCGAGAAGGTGGTGCGCACCAGCCTGGAGGAGAACCTCCGCATGGTGCGGGACACCGTGGCCTTCTTCAAGGACCAGGGCAAGGAGGTGCTCTTCACCGCCGAGCACTTTTTCGACGCCTGCCGGCGGGGGCGGGACTATCCCCTCGCGGTGGTGCAGGCGGCGCTCGAGGCCGGGGCCGACCTCATCGACCTCGGCGACTCGAACGGCGCCGCCCTCCCCAGCGAGGTGAAGAAGAGCACGCGCACGGTGGTGGAGCTGGCGGGCGAGGTTCCGGTGGGCTTCCACGGCCACAACGACTCCGGCCTCGCGGTGGCCAACGCGATCAGCGCGATCGAGGCGGGGGCCCGACACGTCCAGGGCTCGGTGGGGGGCTACGGCGCCCGCTGCGGCATCACCGACTTCGCTACCCTGCTCCCCATCCTCAAGCTCCGCATGGGGCTCGACGTGGTCTCGGACGAGGCTCTTAAGAAGCTGACCCCGATCACCCGCAAGATCGTCAACAAGGTGGGGGTTGGCGACCTCGACTACCATCCCTTCGTCGGCTACAAGGTCTTCGCCCACCGTACCCACGCCCACATCGCCGCCGTGCTCAGCGACCCCGAGTCCTACGAGCCGATCCCGCCGGAGGCGGTGGGCAACGAGCGGAGGCTCCTCCTGCCCGGCATCGCCCAGGCCAGCTACCTGGAGGCCCTGGCCGGCCGGCTCGGGGTGGACCTCACCGAGGACACCGCCGCCAACCGGCGCATCAAGGAGGAGCTTTTGAGGCTCGAGAAGGAGGGCTACACCTACGAGGACGCCGAGGCCAGCTTCGAGCTGGTTTTGGGGAAGCTGACCGGGCGGTTCCGGCCCTGGATCGAGGTGGAAAGGCTCCGCCTCTTCGAGGTGATCCGGGGCAAGCTCCAGCCGGTGGTCGAGGCCTCGCTCCGGGTGCGGCTCGGCAGCCGGACCGAGTACGTCGCCGCCGAGGGCGAGGGGCCGGTCCGCACCCTCTTCACCGTGCTGAAAGACGCCCTTTTGGAGGAGGCCGAGGCGCTCGGGGAGCTCGCCGGGTACGTGCGAAACCTCGAGCTCAAGTCGGTCCGGGTGCGCACCTTCTACCCCCGGGGGACCCGCGAGCTCAAGGCCCGGGTGACGATCACCCTCGCCGACGGCGAGCGGGCCTATACCACCATCGGCATCTCCGGCGACCTGATCCAGGCGGTTTGGCAGGCGCTCTTGGACGGCATGGAGTACGGCCTCTACACCGAGGCCGAACGCCGGAACATCGTGCTCGTCTAGGAAAGGAGGCGACATGGAGGTCAAGAAGATCGGGGTCATAGGCGCCGGGCAGATGGGCTCCGGCATCGCGCAGGTGGCGGCGCAGGCGGGCTACGAGGTCGTCCTCAGGGACGTCGAGGAGCGGTTCTTGGAGCGGGGGCTCGCCGCCATTCGGCGCTCGCTCGGAAAGTTCCTCGAAAAGGGCAAGATCACCCAGGAGGAGCACGACGCCGCCCTCGGCCGCATCCAGACCACCCTCTCCCTCAAGGACTTCGCCGACTGCGACCTGGTGGTCGAGGCGGTGGTCGAGCACGAGGGCGTGAAGGCCGAGGTCTTCCGCGAGCTCGACCGGGTGGTGAAGCCCGAGGGGATCCTGGCCTCGAACACCTCCTCGATTCCTATCACCAAGCTCGCTTCGTACACCGGCCGGCCCGAGAAGTTCATCGGCATGCACTTCATGAACCCGGTGCCGCTCATGGTGTTGGTCGAGGTGATCCGCGGCCACCGGACCTCGGACGAGACCACCCGGGTGGTGCTCGAGGTCGCCCGCCGGATGAAGAAGACCCCGGTGGAGGTCAACGACTACCCCGGCTTCGTCTCCAACCGGGTGCTGATTCCCATGCTGAACGAGGCGATCCAGGCGGTGCACGAGGGGGTGGCCACGCCGGAGGCGGTGGACGCGGTGATGAGGCTCGGGATGAACCACCCCATGGGGCCCCTGGAGCTCGCCGACTTCATCGGCCTGGACACCGTCCTCGCCATCATGGAGGTGCTCTACGAGGGGTTTTCCGACTCCAAGTACCGCCCCTCGCCGTTGCTGAAGAAGATGGTCCAGGCTGGCATGCTCGGGCGCAAGACCGGCCAGGGCTTTTACAAGTATGACGAAAAGGGCCGGAGGATCTAAGCGAGGCCCGCCCGGGCGAGCACCTCCTGCACCGCGTCCGGGGAGAGCCCGAGGCTCCTCGCGAGGTCCTGGAGGTAGCGGCTCTCCGCCGGCGTGTCCACCCGGATGGCGAGGACGCTCGCGGCGAAGATCTCCTTGGCGAGGGCGGGGTCCCGCCTGGCCGCCTCGACGAGGGGGGCGGGGTCTTGGGCCTCGGCCATCGCCTGGTAGACGAAGGCGCGCACCTCGGGGTCGGCCGCGACCTCGTCGAGCTTCTTGGTGATGCGCTCGTACTCCTCGGGGCCGAGTTCGCCGTCGGCTTTGGCGGCGAGGATCATGGCAAGGAGCAGCGTCTTCGCCCGTTCTTCGGGGTCGGTGGCTGGGGGCTTGGCGCCGCCGGCGAGGCGGCCGATGAGCTCCATGGGGTCGGCCTGCGGCTTGGCGCGACCGCCCCCAAGGAGCCCGCCGAGGGCTCCGGCCACCCCGCCCGAGCCCCCGAGTAGGTTGCCCACGAGGTCGCCGAGGCCGAGCTTTTTGGCCGCACCTTGGAGTACCTCCGGGCGTGCGAGCCCAGAGGCAAGCAGGGAACCGAGTAGGTCTTGGAATCCTTTCGCCATGCCCCGAGTCTACCTTGGGCGCTACTGGTCCGGTGGTTATTCCTGCTAAGCTCGGAGGGTTGTGGGTACGCGCGTGCACGTGATCGGCGGGGGACTCGCGGGGAGCGAGGCGGCGCTCGCCGCCGCCCGCGAGGGGGTGCCGGTGCGCCTCTACGAGATGCGCCCGGCGAAGACGACCCCCGCCCACCGGACGGATAAGCTCGCCGAGCTGGTCTGCTCCACCTCGCTCGGCGCCGAAGGGGAGACGAGCGCGAAGGGGCTCCTCCAGGCCGAGATGCGCGCGGCGAATAGCGCGGTGATGGCCGCCGCCGACGCCGCCCGGGTGCCCGCGGGCGGGGCGCTCGCGGTGGACCGGGAGGAGTTCGCCGAAGGGGTTACCCGGGCGGTCCTGAGCCACCCCCTGATCGAGGTGGTGCGCGAGGAGGTCACCGCGCTTCCCGAGGAGGGCCCCGTGGTGCTCGCCACCGGGCCTCTGACCTCGGACGCCCTCGCCGAGCACCTGAAGGCGCGCTTTGGCGACCACTTCCTCGCCTTCTACGACGCCGCCGCCCCGGTGGTGCTCTTCGAGTCCATCGACATGGAGAAGTGCTTCTTCGCCGGGCGCTACGACCAGAGCCCCGACTACATCAACTGCCCCATGACCGAGGAGGAGTACCGCCGCTTCTACGAGGTCCTCACCCGGGCCCGGCGGCACACGCCCCACGAGTGGGAGAAGCTTGAGTTCTTCGAGGGTTGCATCCCCATCGAGGAGCTCGGCCGCCGGGGCTACCAGACCCC
This sequence comes from Thermaceae bacterium, assembly GCA_027023345.1. Lineage (GTDB taxonomy): Bacteria > Deinococcota > Deinococci > Deinococcales > Marinithermaceae > WFXV01. The sequence goes on along the minus strand of JALVVO010000252.1, from coordinate 4,493 downwards.
GCTCTTTGGGCCCATGAAGCCGGTGGGGATCTTCGACCCCCGCACCAAGGAGATGCCCTTCGCGGTGGTGCAGCTTAGGCGCGAGGACAAGGCCGGGCGGATGTGGAGCCTGGTGGGGTTCCAGACCGGGCTCAAGTGGGGGGACCAAAAGGAGCTGGTCCGCTCGATCCCGGGGCTCGAGCACGCCGAGATCGTCCGCTACGGGGTCATGCACCGGAACACCTACCTGAACGCCCCCCGCCTGCTCGCCGAGACCCTCCAGTTCAAGGAGGAGCCCCGGGTCCTCGCCGCCGGGGTGCTCGCCGGGGTCGAGGGCTACCTGGAGTCTGCGGCGACCGGTTGGCTCGCCGGCAAGAACGCGGCCCGCCTCGCCCAGGGGGGCTCCCCGGCGGTGCCGCCGGATGTGAGCATGCTCGGCGGGCTCGTGCGCTTCCTCGCCGGGGCGAACCCGGAGAACTTCCAGCCGATGAACGCGAACTGGGGCCTGGTGCCGGCGTGGCCCGAGCGGCTTCCCAAGAAGGAGCGCCGCCGGCGGATGTTCGCCCGCGGGCTTTCCGCCTTTCGGGACTGGCTCCGTCGGGAAGGGTTTGCTCTCACCGCTGCCTAACCGCTCGCCGGTAGCCTTCCCTTGATGCCGGCGATGCACGGGACCACCATCCTGGCGGTGCGAAGGGACGGGGTGACCGCCCTGGCCGGCGACGGCCAGGTCACCCTGGGCCAGACGGTGATGAAACGGGGCGCGGTGAAGGTGCGCCGGCTCGAGGGCGGCGTGCTCGCCGGCTTCGCCGGGAGCGTCGCCGACGCCTTCACCCTCTTCGAGAAGTTCGAGGACCAGCTGAAGGCGGCCCGGGGCAACCTCCAGCGGGCGGCGGTGGAGACGGTCAAGCTCTGGCGGACCGACAAGATCCTGCGCCAGCTCGAGGCCATGATGGTGGTCGCCGACGCCGAGCAGCTCCTCTTGCTCTCGGGCACCGGCGAGGTCCTGGCCCCCGACGAGCCCGTGCTTGGGGTGGGGAGCGGCGCCCCCTACGCCCTCGCCGCCGCCAAGGCGCTCCTTAGGGAGACCGCGCTTCCGGCCCCCGAGATCGCCGAGAAGGCGCTCAGGATCGCGGCCGAGATCGACCTCTACTCCGGGGGCGAGATCACCGTGCTGACCGTGGGAGAGGCCCAATGACCGAGTTGACGCCGCGGGAGATCGTCGCCGAGCTCAATAAGTACGTGGTGGGCCAGGACGAGGCCAAGCGGGCGGTGGCGGTGGCGCTCAGGAACCGCTACCGCCGGAAGAAGCTCTCACCTGAGCTCGCCCGCGAGGTGATGCCCAAGAACATCCTGATGATGGGCCCCACCGGGGTGGGGAAGACCGAGATCGCAAGGCGCCTTGCCCGCCTGGCCCGGGCGCCCTTCTTGAAGGTCGAGGCCACCAAGTTCACCGAGGTGGGCTACGTCGGCCGCGACGTGGACTCGATCGTACGCGACCTGGCCGAGGTCGCCTACCAGCTGGTGATGCGGGAGAAGACCGAGGCGGTGGCCGAGGAGGCGACCCGCCGGGCCAACGAGGAGCTCGCCGGCCTGCTCGGGCTCTCCTTGGCCGAGGTGACCTCCGGCCGGGCCGACGACCGCCTGGTCGAGATCGAAGTGCCCGAGGAGCCCAAGCTCCCCTTCATGGGCATGCTCGGCGGCGAGCAGATGATGCAGGGGCTATCCGAGATGCTCTCCGGGCTGATCCCGAAGCGCCGGGTACGCCGGCGGATGCGGGTGCGGGAGGCTCGGGAGGTGCTCAAGAACCAGGTCGCCGAGGCGCTCGTGGACAAGGAGGAGGTCGGCCAGGAGGCGGTCCGGCGGGCCCAGGAGGACGGCATCGTCTTCATCGACGAGATCGACAAGATCGCCTCCAAGGACGGGGTGCGCGGCCCCGACGTCTCCGGCGAGGGGGTGCAGCGGGACCTGCTCCCCATCGTCGAGGGGACCGTGGTCCACACCCGACTCGGCCCCATCTCCACCGAACACGTGCTCTTCATCGGGGCCGGGGCCTTCCACGTGGCCAAGCCCACCGACCTCATCCCCGAGCTTCAGGGGCGCTTCCCCATCCGGGTCGAGCTCAAGCCCCTCAGCGCGGAGGACTTCGAGCGGATCCTGACCCAGACCGAGTCCTCCCTGATCCGCCAGTACACCGCCTTGCTCGCCGCCGACGGCACCGAGGTCGAGTTCACCCCGGAGGCGATCCGGGCGGTGGCGCGGTTCGCCCACCGCGCCAACCAGGAGCTCGAGGACATCGGCGCCCGGCGGCTCTACACCGTGCTCGAGCGGGTGCTCGAGGAGATCAGCTTTGAGACCGGTCTCGGGCGGGTCGTCATCACCGAGGCCTACGTCGAGGAGCGGTTGCTCCCGGTTTTGGAGCGGGAGGACCTCTCCCGGTACATTCTCTAGGAGGCTGGCATGCGGAACCGAATCGTCCCCCTACTCCTCACCCTCCTCCTGGGCGCCGGCTTCGCCCAGCAAGAGGCCAAGGACCTCACCCCCGAGGCCTGGATGCTGCTCGGCAACCAGTACTACGCCGAGGGCGCCTACGACGCCTCCTTCATCGCCTACAAGCAGGCGGTGAAGAAGGCGCCGAACGACCCCCGGGCGCTCTACGGGCTCGGGCGGGTGCAGCTCAAGCTCGGGCTCTTGAACCCGGCGGTGGAGAACCTGAAGCGCGCGATCGCGCTCGATGCCAAGTACCTCCCCGCCTACCTCGCGCTCGCCCAGGCCTACCTCGAGCTCGCCGGCGAGAGCGAGGACCCCGCGCTCAAGAAGGTCCAGCTCTCGAAGGCCCTCTCCGTCCTCGCCGACGCCAAGCGGGTCGCTCCCGAGGACGCCGCCGTTTACAACCTCGAGGGCGTGGTCCGGGAGGCGCTCGGGGAACACGAGCGGGCGATCGCCGCCTTCAAGAAGGCGCTCGAGCTCGATCCCAAGAACGCCCGCATCCGTTACAACCTGGCCCTCGCCTACCTGGCGAGCGGCAAGCTCGACGAGGCTGTGGCGGCGCTCGAGGAGGCGGTGAAGGCGGCGCCCGAGGAGCCCTACTACCGGGCCCGGCTCGGGGCGCTGCTCGCGGTCAAGGGCGACCTCGACCGCGCCGAGGAGGTGCTCGCCGAGGCGGTGCGCCTCGACCCCAAGAACAGCCTGGCCTGGGACTACCTGGGGCAGGTCCGGCTCAAGAAGGGGGACTCGGCCGGCGCCATCGCCGCGCTCAAGAAGGCGGTGGAGCTCGCGCCGCTCGCCTACCCCGAGGCCTACTTCTACCTGGGGCAGGCCCACCTCGAGCGGGGCGACGCGAAGGCGGCGCGCTTTTACCTGACCAAGGCGGTGGTCCTGGCCTCGAGGAACGCCGACTACCGCTACTGGCTGGGCCTCGCCAACGAGAAGCTGGGGGACCTCGAGGGCGCCCGCGCCCAGTACCGGGAGGCCCTGAAGCTCGACCCCGAGCACAAGAAGGCCAAGGAAGCGCTCGCCCGCCTGGAACAATAGGGGCATGCGGCTTCGCCTCGAGGCCTGGGAGCCCGACTACGGCATCCCCGATGCGCCGGACGAGGCGCCGCTGGCGCCCGCCGAGCCGGCGGAGGGGGTCCCCTGGGAGCCCCTCTCGGACGCGCGCGCCCACCCCGGGCCCTGGGTCTTCGTGGACGGCGTTGAGCGGGTGGACGCCTTCGTCTGGGTGGACGAGCGCTTCCCCGGGGTGCTCTTTTCCTACGCCGTGGGGGCGGTTTGGCTTGGGGCCGACGGCGTCCGCTTGGTGGAGCCCGTCAGCGTGCGCCGGGTCTTCGTCTCGCCGGCGGCCTTTTTCCTCGAGCTCCCCGGCGGCCCCGCCTACCGCCCCCTCGAGGCCCCGGCCGCTTCCCGCGAGGACCTGCTCGCCGCCGCCCGGGAACAAAGGCGCCGGGCCGAGTGGGCCCTCGGTCAGCGGCTCGCCGAGGCGAGTCCTGACGCGCTCCTCTTCCACGACGGCCCGCTCTTCTTCCCGAAGGGCGCGGACGCCGCCCCCGCCCGGCTCGGCTACATCAAGAGCTTTTTCCGCCGCTATCTGGGCGGCGAGGAGGCAGGCATCCTCGACCGCCTCGCCCCCGGCGAGCGCACCCCGGTCTTCCGGGTGCCGGCCGAGGCCCGGCGGACCCCGCGCGACTTCTTTAGCTGGTACCTTCGCCTGCCCCTGGAACCCTCCGTCCCCTATGCCCAGAACGCCGGGCTCGTGCGGGTCGAGACCGACGCCCGGGAGCTCGAGGAAGCGGCCCGCCTCGCCGGGCACGCCCTCTTCGTGCTCACCCGGCTCGCCTCCTCCCCCTACCGCGACCCCCGGGCGCCGGCGAACCTCTTGCCGGTGGGGGGCCTAGAGCGCGAGCTCAGGCGGCGGCTCGGGAGCCGGGACCTTCTTCGCCGGCGCCTCCTTCGTCTTTTTGCTGGGTAGGATAAGTCCGCGATGGAACCGGTAGGCGTGGTCCTGGGCCGGCGGGAAG